>JASJGU010000105.1:0-6786 GCA_033791385.1 Desulfuromusa sp. | reverse complement strand
TCACAAGTTTGTGATTGGTAGTCATAGATCCCGGTATCCAGTTTAAATCCGTGCTTTTTCAGCGTGGTTTCAAGGGAATCCACTGTATACAACCGTTGGCGGCTCTCAGTTTGGTACCGAAGTTGTTCACCGGTACCCGTTACGGCATATTTCCGCCGGATTGTATTGATGCCATGGTTGACACTCACGCATTTGCACCGGCGAAGAACCCGGCCATCTTCGAGTTCCCGCTCATAGTCCAGAACAAAAGAAGCT
The DNA here is from genome assembly GCA_033791385.1 of Desulfuromusa sp. GTDB lineage: Bacteria > Desulfobacterota > Desulfuromonadia > Desulfuromonadales > Geopsychrobacteraceae > Desulfuromusa. The sequence continues at coordinate 6,531 of JASJGU010000105.1, read as the reverse complement.
GTCTCGCTTCGCTCCTGATGCAAAAATATATCAAGGCTTAAGGAGCCATCGGGTGTCAGAATTTGTTTGACCCGCTCGCAAAACAGGCCGATATCCGGGTCGTTCAGAAGATATTGAAATCCGCTATAACCAAAAAATACCGCATCAAACGGCCCGGCAAGCCTGACATTGCGGGCATCCATGTGTATTGGTCTGATATCATGCTTGGGAGATAGCTTGTTCTGCAGTTGTTCAAGCATGGGCGCAGACCGGTCGATAGCGGTGATCTCAAACCCGCAAGCTGCCAATGCCAGGGTCAGGCGTCCGGTTCCACAACCGATTTCCAGCAATTTTGCCGGTGCTGACGGTAACAGCTTCAAATACCCGGCGACATCATCGAAGGGCATGTTCAAACCCATGTCCTCATCATAGATCGGCGCGATGATGTCATATATCCATTCAGACTTCATAAACCACCATCTGGCTTTCAGCACGATTGCTCCAGTCAAATTCCTGTATCGAGCCTGGTGGTGATTCTTCCAGTCGGTGACGTAGGGGTTCATCCTGAAGTAGGGATGTAATTGTTCTGACAAATTGCTCGGGCGTTCTGGCAGTAAGCAAACCGGAGAAACCAAGGTGATTCAAACCTCGGGTTGCATCCGGTGTGGACACGCACACACGATTTGCGGCCAATGACTCGATTGTTTTCAAACATGAACCTGCAATGTCCCGCAAGGGGTTGATGGTCATCGTGGCGGTTTCAAGGTGTTGGTAAACAGTAGTGCTGTGTGGCAGCAATTTAATCCGAGGGTGTCTAAAAGGGGCTCGGAATGAATACTGCAAGCCTTCATCACCGCATAGTACCTTCAACTCTAGCCGAGGGAATTGTTTAATCAGATCCGGAAAGACCTCTCTTGCAAACATCTCCATGCCAATTCGATTGGGTTTGTAACGGAAGGGACCGGTGAACAGCAATGTCTGTCCACTGGATGGTTCATAGCGCGTAAATTGCGCCAGTGATGTACCATTTTCAACCAAGTGGCTCTTTAATGGCAGCATCCCCTGGTCTTCCACGGAACAACAAAACACACCTTCGAAGTGACGCAATCGCCGGTCCAGGTAAGCATCAGCCCGTGATTCACCCCGATTCACATCATGCAGGGTAATGAACCAGCGTTCATGCTGCTTGAATTTCACCAGGTCGCAGAGTTCCTCGTATTCAATCTGTACGATTGATGGACGGTACACAGATAAAGCTCGCACTACTTCCTGGCATAGCAACGGTGTCGCATGCCCTTTCATCCTGGCTAAACGGTTGGCTGCTGTGCTTGCCCTTGGTTTGAGCAGCAAATGAACAGCCTCGTATTGGTCCAAATTTTCAGCATGTGTCGGGTCAAAACTCCAACCTTCATCGCACACCAGCACCAGGCGATAATGCTTTGCCAGCGCCCTGCTAACCCCATCGATGCGTACAGCACCACCGTGAACCAGCGGGTAAACTAGGTAGGGTGAAACCAGCAACAGCCACGGCCGTTGATCCCCCGGTATTGGCTCTCGCGGGTAATAACACACGACTTCCTCATCGGATAATCGTAGTTTGCTTAATGCCCTCCCAGTATCGAAACGCTTTCGCATCATCCCTTGCAATCTTGATGGACGAAATACACGACTACGGAACTGTGCAAGTTTGGAACTCAGCTCGGTAAACGAAGGTTGGTACCACCCAAAACAAAGACCGGTTAGTAGCGCGTTGCACTCGAACATTTGTCTGATTTGCTGCTCGGAAAAAAACCGGGAAACGGTGGCGCGGTGTTGATGGTGTGCCATGGCTTGCGGAACAAATAGAACCTGGTAACCAAGCTGCTGCGCCCTTACACCCCAGTCAAAATCTTCCCAATAAAATGGTTCATACAACCCCAGTGGTTCTATTAGTTTGCTTAATAGGTTTTTTTGAAATAACGAAGCCCCCCCACCTGCATAAATGTGTGTTGATGGCAGGCTCTCAATGTAAGGACTTCCGTCATAAAGACCCTGCAGACCTCTCTTCGGATTCAATCCGGTGAACCCTGTTTCCTCGCGTCGTTTTGTTTTGTCGCTCATAAAGATCTGGCAAGCCAGGGCGAAGATGTGCCCGGCCCGACGCCGATAAATTTCATGCAAGGAGTCCGGCTCCAGTTGCATGTCAGTATTGATCAGGAATACCCAGTCATGGCGGGCAGTCCTGAGCCCACGCTGAATCGCATCGGCGAAACCAAGCCACTTTTTCTCAAAATGCCATTTCAGCGAGGGGAACTCATTTTCCAACGCGGTATAGATGTCCTGCCCGGTACCGTTAACGATGATTATGACCTCATATTCACAATCACATAGAGCAATGGCTTGATACAAGGAGTGCAGACATTGTTTGAGTAATTCGGGTGAATCGCGCTCTGGAATGATGACGGAAATGCCGCTCCCTTGTTCATCAACTTTTTTCTTCGCGTGTATACCCTTGTTAACCGGCCAAAACTGTTTGGCAAGCGTACCTGAGCCCTGTGCCACCGCCAGGGACAATTTGAGTGTTGCCGTGGCCATGTGTGCTATCGAAATTTTGGCTAGACGGAGCAGCTTGTTGAGTGGTTGATCCGCATACTTTTGTACTGAATCTGATGCTTTTGCCACGTGTGCAGACTGGTAGGCAATCTTGTAGGCGCAGGTATTACATTTCGAAACTCCCCCCCGCACATATTGACGCCGGAATTCCTGGTAATTGCCACCGTGCCAGATCGATTTCAAACTGGTTTGGGTGAGATTCCCCATAACTTGCTGGTCACGGACTTCGCAGGTGACAACGTCACCACTGGAGAGCACGTGCACCGTGTTCCATGGGTTTTGCTCACAGCTGAGAATGCTGGCTCCTCTCGGCAGTTGAGCCGGCCAGGCGGTAGGTATTTCACCCAGGACATCTCCTGTTTTTCTAATCTCGGGTGTTGAGAAGCCCGTACAAACTCCCGGGTGGGTCCGTTTTGATTTGTCTACATGATCGCTGAGACGTTTGATGAAATCCGGTCGAAGACGATTCGATATATCCAGTTCACGTGGGAATGTCTCGGTGATCGGATCTCTGCGGATGACGGGATGAATATCCAGCCTTGAAACATCAAGGCTTTCAGCCAGTTCCATAACGGCTGATATTTCCTCAAGGTTGCGCTCCATGGCAACCAGGGCAAATTCGAGGGCGGGTGTTGAAACCCCTATCTCGGCCTGAGTCTCACGCAATTGCGCCAGGCGTTGTAATAGTGATTCACTGGAACCGAAACCGTAGATGTCCCGATAGCCGTCTGGCTCTATGGAATGGATGGAAACACAGAGCAGGTCCAGACCGCTGCGCACCAACGGTTCGATCAGTTTCGGTTTGATTGAACTGAACGCGCTGACCAGTTCAACACGCGCACCTTTTTGTTTAGCCAGTTCAATCGCCTCGATTATATGGGGGTAATGGACCGATTCACCCGAGTAATTAAGCCGGATGATCTGTGGTGTAATCAGCTCCGAAATCAACCGGCGATACAGCGAAATGTCCATATGTTCGCCGCTTCCGTGCAACAACTCCCGTGAGCAGAAAACGCATTTGAAAGGACATTTTGAGGTTAGCTCAATCCACAGCACCTCGGGCGATTCACTTACTGAGGGTTTTAGCGGCATGTTCACTGGCTTTTCAGATACATAATCCGGACTGCACTTTCCTGCCACAGATGGCTTCATTGTAAAAATGCAATGCCTGGCGGGCAAAAATCGCACACCATGTATTACGCTCCTCATCGATCTGGTTCACTCTGAAAACCACCGAGCCATCCGCATCTATAGAGTCCAGTAAGTGTAGGGCGAGGGTGTCGACTAACAAACCTTCCATCTGTGCGAACAGGGCCAGGCGCAATAATTGGGCAATGACATCTGTGCGCTCCGTTACAATGTCGATCGAGATGAGTATGCTTGTCAAGACTGGGGCCATCAAGCCCGGTTTAGCCAGACCGCAGAGCAAAACGCCTTCCAGCGCGTACAACCTTGGATGCAGCGGCAAATGCGGCCAGTCACAGATTCCGCCCCTGGTCAGGCTCTGCAGCGTGCTTTGTCCTAGGCGGTACATGGTGCGGTCGTTGGAGTGTTTACCCCATGCAATCAAGCCGGCAGCAGACTTTAGCTGATGACCATCAATGCCAGTCGACCATGTATCAGGTGGTTGGTTTGATGTTCTGGCGATGACTGCACGCAACGAACCCCGTTCGTCAATGAATTCTGATTTTATAAACTCCGAAATTTGTCGCCCGCGCCACGCATCAACTCCGCAAGCCCGTGCTGACGCCAGGCCCTTTAGTATCATGGCAAGATCAAATGCGAATATATAGTCATTACGCCAATCCGCGCTCTTGCCTGTATAGATACGTGTGGTTGCGATTTCACTTGTCCAGCACTCCCGTATCCAGAGACCAACCTGTCGGGCGGCGTGTTTTGCAAACCTTTGTTTTTTTGATGTTTCTACCATCAGGCTGGCCAGATACGCTAGGTAATAACCGGCAATTTCGCCATACCAGTAAACCACCCCATCTCCGGAGGTAACACCCGCAACCGCACCACTATCAGCACAGAAAACCGGTTCACAAGACAACCAGTCATCAATACGGCGTACTGTTTGCCGAATCATTGCCGTATTCAAGCAGCTGAATCCTGTTGCAGAGAAAAATGGTCGAGGATTAAATCGGCGATAAGTTCGCTGGGGCGTTCCTTTGGTAGGGCCAGATTTTGATGGAACTGTGGGCGGTCCTTGAGTACCTGTCCGGCCATCCTGACGATTTCCGCCCTTTGAACCGCGACTTTCCGAGCCGTTCCAGCGGCTACACCATCCTGACGGTCCAACACATCGCGCAATATCATCGTTGGTATACCCAGCATTGCGGCCTCCTCCTGCACACCGCCGGAATCTGTCATCACGAGGTGTGAACCTAGCAGGGCCTCCAGGAAGTTCTGGTGGGACATCGGTGATATGTAATCCAGGTTCGAGGATACGGGCAGGTGCCGCAGAAATTGACTATGCACCTCGGGATGACTGTGTCGAACGATCCCAAACCTGTCAGCAGAATGCTGTTTGGTGAGTTCAGCCAGAGAGATACATAGCTCCTTGATACCCGATGATCGGTTTTCTCGACGATGCATGGTTATCAAAACATCCCATTGGGACTTGGTTTTACGCTTCACTCTGCGGCAGAGGTCCGCCAATGGATTGCCGGTTACGTGGATATTGGTCTCAGTGATTCCGATGTTGACTAAATGGAACCTTTCCTTCGTGGTAGGGGCAAGATGCAGGCTGGCGATATTCGATATCAGCCGTCGATTCATTTCTTCCGGAAAGGGTTGCGCATCATCATGTGAGCGAAGTCCGGCTTCGACGTGCACTACCGGCATCTCATGGTAGAAACCCACGAGCGCACCGGATACAGCTGAAATGGTATCCCCCTGAACTACAATGCCGGCACAATCAACAATGAGTTGATCCAGTTTACCCAGCTGTGAAGCAAGTTGGCTTGCCAATGAGGATCGGTCAGATTCAAATTGAATGCGGGACACGTGTTCCACCCCGTACTCTAGCAATATATCCGGGGTCAACTCGCGCTGCTGTTGGGTATCAAATAGTACAACCGTACCGGGAGACCGGCTTTCGAGCACTTTGATAATCGGAATCAACTTGAGAAGTTCAGGGCGGGTTCCGAAAACAAAAGCAAGCTTCACAATATTCCCCTTAATATCACGCTGAAAGTCATGTGCGTGTAGTAATTTGAGAAAATTGGTCGGTAAATCGTCATGTTGTTTTCCTTCCATGTAGGCTGAAATCACCTGTCCAACAATGAGCGTCAATGTTATCAGTTGATAGTGAATGTTACCTGAATATCAGGTAGCGTTTTACACTCGAACATGTGCTGAACTGTACCTCACAAACCAATAAACAAACGTCTGCTACTGGTCTATTGTGTTGAAAAACTCCCATAAAAAGAAAGGCTACATGAGATAATAAGCACATCGATCTCATGGACGGAGTGCTTACCCATGATGGGCAGCAGCGACACCCCTCAGAAGCCATTTTTCTATGCGTTTAATCTCGATGATGTGGTTCCACAGGACCATCTGTTACGCAGCATCGACCGTTTCCTGGATCTCTCCGATCTGCGCCAGCACTTGGAACCTTATTACAGCCATACTGGGCGGCCCTCGGTCGATCCAGAGTTGATGATTCGCATGTTGCTCATCGGTTACTGTTTGGGTATCCGCTCTGAGCGTCGGTTGTGCGAAGAAGTGAAGCTGAACATGGCCTACCGCTGGTTCTGCCGTTTGAGCATTGAAGACAAGGTCCCGGACCACTCGACTTTCTCGCGGCCGCAAGAACACGGACAGCCATGACGGACAGCCATGGACAGCCATGACCCTTCCATGACCCTCCCGAAGGAAACCAATCGAAGCTCAACCGGGTTCAACCTCAGGCACAACCGGACAGCCATGGACAGCCATGACCCTTCCATGACC
>JASJGU010000104.1:0-55682 GCA_033791385.1 Desulfuromusa sp. | reverse complement strand
GCCGCCCACAGCAATCAGAGCCTTGGCCGTGAGTATGCAGAACCGTTCAAGGATGAGCGGCTGGCATTTGAGCGTGATAGGGATCGGATTATCCATTGTGCGGCGTTTCGTCGGCTGGAATATAAAACCCAGGTTTTTGTTAATCATGAAGGTGACTACTACCGAACCCGCTTGACCCACTCTCTGGAGGTGGCACAGATAGCCCGTGGGATTGCGCGGAATCTGCACCTGAACGAGGATCTGGTTGAGGCGCTGGCATTATCGCATGATCTGGGCCATACCCCGTTTGGACATACGGGTGAGTATGTTCTCAAGCGGCTGATGAAAGATTTTGGAGGATTTGAACATAATCAACAGTCATTGCGGATTGTGGAACTTCTGGAACAGCGTTATCCAGGTTTTGACGGACTGAATCTGAGTTGGGAAACCAGGGAAGGGATCATCAAACATTCATCCGATTATGATCAGGCGGGAAAAGAGGCAATTATGCCTTATCAACCTGAACAGCGGGCGACTCTGGAAGCTCAGATTATCGATCTAGCGGATGAAATCGCCTATAATAACCATGATATCGACGACGGGCTTAAATCTGGCTATATCAAGCTAACTGACCTTGTCGAGGTTGAATTGTGGCAGCAGACCTATCTGTTGATCGGGGAAAAATTCCCCGGGTTGGATGATAAACGCCATATTCTGCAAACCATCAGTTATCTGATTGGAGAGTTGATGCGGGATCTGATTAATACGACCACAGAGAACCTGCAAAGGCATAATATCTCAACTCTTGAAGATATTCGCCAGCAGCCCGAAAATCTCGTCAGCTTCAGCCCGCAGATGAGTGAACTGAATCAGCAATTGAAAAAATTTCTGTATCGACGTCTTTATCGCCATTCAAAAGTTGAACGGATGCGGGTCAAGGCAGAGCGCTTTCTAACCTTGTTATTTGAAAATTATATTAAAAATCCAACCCTGTTGCCGGAACGACATCAGCAAAGATTTGCTGAGTATGGAACGGAACGGGTCATTTGTGACTATATTGCCAGCATGACGGATCGCTATGCTCAGGATGAGTATAAGAGACTTTATGAGCCTTTTGAGCGGGCGTGATCGGTTTCTTTTGTCCAGTTACGCATGGCAGAAAGTTCTCCATAGGTCATATATGGACGCAGATTTTGTGTTGCTGATTCACGATATTCATCTAGTTTTGGGAATTTTTGACATAGATTCATGACCTCTTGTCGCGCCACCTGATCATCTATAATCGGTTTCATGTCTTCGATAGCAGACATCACTTTTTTTATTTTCCGCCCCAGTGTTGCCCCGACAATAACAATTGAACCAGTAACTAAACCGGCAACCAGACTCCCCGTAAGGGGTTCTTTCATTGCGCCGATAAGAATCATGATTGTGGCAATGGAAGTCCCTAGTGCGAGGACTCCCATCGCGACTTGATCCGACAGTTTAAGGTTTTCTCGACTGGCTGTGGCCAGAATAATCGCTACAACTGTACTCAGGGCAATAGCAACCAGAATCGCGTATCCGGAAAGAAAGTGATTAAAGTAGAGACCGATAAAGATAAACGCATGCAGTACATCTGAAATACAGGAATACTTGATTTGAACCTTGCGCAAGTCTTTGAGGATCTGTAGCTCCGCTTTCAATTCCAGATTTGTCAACGGTTCTTCAGTTAGATCAAAATGGAACATGGCTGCTTATCGGGTTGCTGGAAGTTTGATCTTTTTTTCTTCCGATTCACGATACAGCAGAAAGTTTTTCCCCAGAATCTGCGCAACGGCTGATCCTGTTGCTGTCGCCAGTTCTGCGGCAACATCTTTTCGATCCCCCAGGCAGCCTTCCTGCAATTTAACTTTTATCAGCTCGTGAATTGTTAAGGCTTCATCAGTCGCTGCAATAATGGCTGCGTTGACCTCATCTTTGCCGATCATAACGACTGGTTTTAAATGATGTCCTAAACCACGTAAATAGCGTGCTTGTTTTCCTGTTAATGTCATCTATAACTCCAAAATTAATAAAAAAGACCAGCTAGCCAGTAAAGAAACATACCAACCAGCACCGTGCCGCCGAGGCTACGGGTTTTTAAGGCAAAAATCAATGTAGGAATTGCCACGATAAATTCCGGTTTTCCCAGTGAAAAACTGCGATCTGCAGCGTCAACAAACAACGCAGGGGCCAACAGGGCGCTCAACACAGCCACCGGAATCAGACTGAGCCAGTCGATCAGCCACTGTGGCAGCTGCTTATGTGACAGGTATAGTAAAGGCAAGGCGCGTGGCAGGTAAGTCACCAGGCCCATTCCACCGAACAAAAATAGATAATCGGAGAAAGTCATTTGCCACTCCGATAACGTCGCTGCAGTAGATAACCGAGAGTTGCAGCGCAAACTGAAGCACCGACAATATATGAGTCACCGGGAATCAACACATACCATGCAATCGATATCAGCGCGGCAAGCAGACCAGTCAGAATATAAATTCGCCCCTGAAACTGAAAAACCAGTAGGCAGATAAACATACCGGTCAGGGCGTAATCGATTCCAAAAGCTCCTTGAGGGACAAATTGACCTATCAGGGTTCCAGTAACCGTAGCGAGAATCCAAACCGAATTGGCCAGGTGATTAACGACCAATGCCCGCCAACGATCCCACTGACCATTTTTGTATTGAGTCATATTGACAGCAAAACTCTCATCGGTGATTCCGTAAGAGAAAACTGTCAAAAACTTTCGATTGACCCCAGCGAGGTAAACCGCCAATGCGGAACTCATCAATGTATGGCGCAGGTTGACTATCAACGTTGTGAAAATAATTGCGGAGATTGATGCTCCTGCTGCCAACATTGCAACACAGATAAATTGAGCACTTCCAGCAAAAACCAGAACCGACATCATCGCCACCGACCACCAGGGTAAACCCGTCTGTTGGGCTAATACGCCAAGCGACAACCCTATAGGAATATAGCCAAGACAGATCGGCCAAGCGGCCGCAGCCCCTTCACTTAGAGTCGATGGCGAAAGACTGTTTAATTTGTTTTCTTTGTGTTTCACTTTATAAATCAACAATCTATGGATGAAAGCTTGAAAGTAAATGAACTTAATTACCTTTTTCTGCTGGTCAATCTACTGCATAAATAATCCTCTGTCATCAAAAACCAAAATTTACATGAGTGACAATTTTCAAATCATTTATATAATTCAAGCTTGACAAGAAATGTGAGGTTGTGTAATTTTAAGTAAGTTTTTTTAAGGATTTTTAGAGATAAAAACTCCGAAAGGGCAAAGCCAGAGCAATCTGGTGACGCAAAGCCACGGATCCTGAAGTTCAGGATGGCCGGGTTGCCGAAGAGATGAAACACGCATCTTGGTTCCGGCAACGGAGTATTTCAGGAGCGTTCATCTTCGGCAGAAGATGGGCGCTTTTTTATTTTAAAGTATCAGGAGTATTGACCGACACACGATATACCAACACTGACTACGTAAAACTCCGAAAGGGCAAAGCCAGAGTAATCTGGTGACGCAAAGCTACGGATCCTGAAGTTCAGGATGGCCGGGTTGCCGAAGAGATGAAACACGCATCTTGGGTTCCGGCAACGGAGTATTTCAGGAGCGTTCATCTTCGGCCGAAGATGAACGCTCTTTTTGTTTTTAGGGGATAGAAAAAAATATGACAACGATTTTATCCATTACAGAGGACTTGTAATTCAATATGTTGTTGCAGCGACCCTTATTGAACATTTTGAATAAATCGATATTCGCTCTTTTGGGTGTTATTGGAGTATTGCTTATTGCGGTAGCGTCTCAGGCTGCTCCATGTGATATCAAGCCTTTCTCACCCCCTTTCGTTCAGCATGATTTGAGTAACAGTTATTGTGAGCTGTGTGGTTATGGCTACATCTCGGTCGTTATTGCCAATCCTTACAGTTACACGGAAGATTTGTCTATTCCACCGGGCCCGGATATCCCGGGTGCCACCATGAACAACATGACGGTTGTGGAGGATTTGAGAGGCTCTGGTTTAGAGTATGATCCACTCGCACCAACTCCTATCACCTACCAGATCAACAGCGGAGTGCCTCAAGTTGGTCCAGTCCCGGTGGCTAGCGGAACGACATTGACCTTTTCTTTAAACGATATTCCGGCACTCACACAGCTGGAATCTCGACCAGATAGTAATCAATTTAATACCATCACCATCACTTTTGCGGTCAGAAGAACGAATCTCCCGGAAGCTTTGGTTTCTGCTAACCGTACTATCGATGTTGAATTAACTTTCGACACTGATTCAGGTTGTACCGATTCATCTCAGTCGGACACGGACATCTTGCCCTTGCGCGAGCCGATTCCGACGGTCACCAAAACCGGTTGGAATTATGATGCCATGCAACGGCAGAGTTCGGCGAGCGACCCGGTTTACGGCAACAATAATGATGATGTTGTTTGGCGGATTCAGATCGATAATGGTGGTCTGGCAGGGTTACAGGATTTACGGTTCGATGATCTGATGGATGCTGGCAGTATGGTGATCAGTCATGCCTGCCCGACCGAAGCGACAGCCAATATCATCGCGGCAAGCAACGGCACGGTAATTCCAGCGGAGTGTGAACTTGCCAGTAACAGTCTCGATAATTTTATTGTTACCGCTCCGTTCGGTGATAGGGCTCTCTCTTTTGACAATCATGAAGTGGATGTTGTCGCCGGTGGCAGCGTCTCCATTTATCTGGTCGGTAAAATAACCGCTAATGGTTCCTGTGAAAGCAGCAAAACCAATACTGTCGATGATGTGCAGTGGGGCTGTAGTGCGCAGTCTCCGGCCGGAGGCATCAGTCAGGCTTCAACAGGAATGATCCCGACCGATATTGCCACTTTCTATTCCCGCTATAACGATGATCATCCACTTTTGACCGTAGAGCGTCAGTTGACCGGAATCAATACTTCTCAGCCGGTTGGAACCAATGGATTGATGACCATTATCATCAGAAACAACAGTGGTGGCAGTGTAAATAATATTAAACTCGATAATGTTCTGCCGATTGAGTACGTAGTGGATGCGACATTTACACCGGAATTCGATGTTACACCGGCCTATGGTGCGACTTATCCCGGTTTGGTCGATACCCTGGTGTGGACCAACGAAAATCCGGACCCACTGCTCAACATTGCTCCCAAATTTGAACTGACTAGCAACGGAGTCACCCATCCAGATTATGCCGACCAAGTCAACATGCTACGTCAGGGTGACGTAGCGGTTGTGCGGTTCCGGGTTGTCCTGATTGAGCCAAATCCGGTTGTGGACAATTATTACGATCGAAATGCCAATCTGGATGTTAACCCGGAGGAATATCTTGGTACTGGAACCGACCCAACCTTTCAGACTCATCTGATTAATACACTGACTGTGGATTTCAACCTTTTTGATGTTTCTTGTTTGCCGCTACAGGGCCCCCAGCAACTGAATCTCACTGGCAATGGAACCGGAAACCCGACCGGTTCGGATATTCCTGCATTCCCGGAAGATCTGGATATTGCTGTCGGTGGCAGTGTCTTTATCCTGACCAACGATACCAATCAATTACTGACGTTGCCAATTGAGTTGACCAATAATGGCGGACATGATGCTGCTGATTTCCATACTTTCGTCAGTTTTGGCGCAACGATGGAAGTTGTTAGTGCCCCAGCCGGATGCGGTCCGATTGCATTGTCTGGAGTGCCCAGCCAGCCCAATCCCTGGAAGGTCTGGGTTGATCCTACAGAGATCTCGGCAACGGCGACGGTTTATGAATGTACTTCGCCTGCGATTATAGCGCCGGGGCAAACGGTGACCTACAATTTTGATGTCAGGAAAACCCAACTGACTGACCTGAATGGCAGTTCCAGAATTGCTCTTGATGACCTCAGCCTGCGTGCCGACGTGGTCGGGGAAATCACCCTGAGTGACGGTACATTGCTCGATTTCCCGGCACCGATACCAGCCAGATCAGATGGAGAACTTGATCGTACTTATAACTACTCTCTGGACGCAACCTGGGCGCGGGTCATCGGTTTCAATCTGAAGAAATTCCAGATTGGTACCTGTAACGAAAATAATCCACCAAGTTTTGATACTAATGGTTTTGAAGAACTTCAAATTGGTGAGGAATGTGATTTTTACATTGAGACCGGTGGTTGGTTTGGTTTCGAAACACCTGGTTTTGCGTATATCTCGGTACAAAACATTGAAGTGGTTGATGAAGTTCCAGATGGACAGGTTTATCTCTCCCACTCCAGCACAGGATCTCCTGGCTATCCACCATCTACAGCTGCAATCGAAAATGTAATTTTTACTCCGCCAGGAGCAACCGTACTGGACGAAGGCTGGTTCAATTGGCGATTCAATAATGTTGTGTCTGGAGATAGCCCCATCGATGCCATTGATGAATGGTTTCGTGTTGAAACAAAAGCTAGGCTATTAAATAAACCAGTTGATCAACGTTCTGTACCGAATGTCCATGCTGCAAACACTCATAACGTTTTGAATTCAACTTTTGATGCAACATTTAGTAACGTCAATACCGGGCTGATCGAAGACTACGAATTAGGGCCGAGTACCGTGGGGTACCCAAACGAAGCTATCCGCCGCGTCGACCTCACCGCAACTGAGCCTTTTATTACCGTGGTCAAGGAAGTATGTAACGAAAGTCTATACGGCGCAGGAACAACTTGCAGTAATTTTGTGACTCTTGCCGATGACGGTGATGCCTACAATGAATATCTGTATCGCATCACCCTGACCAACGAGGCAAGTCACGATGGGGTGCAACGCGCTCCTGCTTATGACATCACTGTCATTGATCAGCTTGATGGGAGTGACCTCGCCTATGTATTTCCATTTACTGGCGATAGTCTGGATAACGATGGCGACGGTGTCGATAGTGGCAATGAAGGTACAATCAGTGACAATGTTGTTAAAAATAGTATTCCTGCGGAGCTTACTTTCTCTTACACCCACAGCACCGCTTTACAACGTCTCGATCCAGGCGATTCGATCGAGCTTTTCTATCGCGTCGATTATGATGATGACGCCGCTCCGCAACAAACCTTCACTAATACTGTTGAAGCGACCTACGACAGCCTTGCCGGTGATTTTGGTAATCAGAGTTATCCACAGCGTCCCAATAGTGATCTGGGTGGTGCTCGGGCCTACACTTCCGATCTTGCTGAGGCTAGGGTTCGCGTCATCCCGGTAGAGACGCAACCCAAAAGCATTCTGAGGCTGGCGAACACTCCGCTGCTTGGCGTTCCCGGCACTCAGGAGGTGTCAGTCGGCGAGGAAATCGAGTATCAGCTTGAGACTCTGTTGCCGGTTGCCTTGCTGCGTGATTTCGTCATTCATGACGAACTCCCGGCAGGATTGCGCTGCTCCGAAGCCCCGGTTGTCAATCTGGATGCAGCACCCTACAACACTGCCGGCTTTGATCCGGGTGGAATCATAACTCCGATCTGCACTGATGATTTGGTTGAATGGAACTTTGGCAATCAGCGTCTGACGATTGGCTCTGCAGGGAGTCGTTACGATTTGGCGATCAATTTCATTGCCCAGGTGGAAAACAGCGTAGTTACAAACGATGCCGGTGTGATTTCCAACGGTCACCCGGCAACTGTAACGACGGCGAAATATCTTGATGAAACAGGCACAGAGGTAGCCATCGAGTTCGGCCAGGTCGATATCATGGTACGGGAACCGCTGATTGAGCTGACCAAGGCGTTTAATGTTGCAGAAGCCGATGCCGCAGATACCCTGACAGTCACGGTGACTGCCACAAATACCGGTACGGCCACAGCCTATAATCTGCGGATATTGGATGACCTGCTTGGTACCAGCCTGAGTTATGCGGGCAATACCAGTGGCACCGACCCGCCGGATAATGTTGATATCACAACCTTGGGGGCTAATCAGCCGATCTTCAGTTGGAACGCTGCCAATGGGATTGTTGTGGGTGCCAGTATCAGTTTCAGTTTCACTGTCAGTGTTGCAAATGATGTACAGCCGCTCGAAATTCTAACCAATACCATTCAGGCAGACTGGACGTCACTGCCCAGTCAGACGACCGCACTTAACAGCACTGGTGCCATCGACGCAGATGGAAGTGTCACTGGTATGCGGAATGGAACTCTGCCAAATGGTGGCCAGGCGATCAATGATTACGAAGCTACTGCTGTAAATCAGCTGTCTATCTTTGCGGTTGAAACGAGCAAAACCGATCTGCAACCAGCCATAATTCCCACCATCGGTGCGCACAAGAAATTCAGAATAAGCGTCGATCTTCCAGAAGGAAAAAGTAACGACGTTATTGTCACCGACAGTCTTAACGCTGCAGGTCTGAGTTACGTTCTGGCCAACAATGCCGGATTCGATATCAGTTACAGTTTCGACGGGATTACTTCGATCAATGGTCAATCCCCTGGCGAAGCTGCGTTTAATTCTTTTCCGGCGGATGGATCAAGTAACGCTGTCACCTGGGATATCGGGACAGTAGTTACCCAGAGCGAGGATGATCCGACACAGAGTGCCCTCGATCCAGTTATCCATATTGAATACTACGCCCGGGTCAATAATGATCTTGTTACCGATGCCGGCGATTTGCTGCAGAACGGGGTCGTCGTCAACTACCTGAATGGTGAAACCGGCGCGCAGGAGACACTCAATGCAGCAACGGCAGTTGTCACCGTGTCTGAACCAGATCTGACCCTGAGCAAAACCCTGGCTAACGTGACTGTCGGCAAGAATGCCGGCGATCCTCCGTTTGCCGGAGATATTCTAGAGTATCAGCTGACCATCATCAATACCGGTAGCTCCAACTCCACGGCCTTCGATATCAACGTCGTCGATACCTTGCCGGTTGGAGTGATTCTCGATAGTGGATTTATTCCCACGGCAACGCTCGATACGCTTCCCGTTGCAGGGTTCGTGGCGACACCAGCCGGTGCCCCGGCCGGTTCTCTGACCTGGGGTCGGGACAACGGTGACGGAAGTCTGGATGTGGCTGCCGGGCAGGTTCTGCTGATCACCTATCAAACTCTGGTTCAGGTTGTCGCCGACCCGACCGGTATCATCGAAAATGGGGTCTGGAGCGACTGGACTTCACTTGAAAATCCGAATTCATATGAGCGCACCGGCACCGGCTGCCCAACGATCACCGCTCCGAATGATTATTGTGTCGGGCCGGTATTTGCGACCACAATCGGTGTTGCTCCTGAACTGGTTTTTCAAAAACTGGTTGTCAATGAAACCACCGGAGCGGATCCGGGCGTTGATGCCAGCCCCGGTGATACGCTGAGATACCGACTGCTGATTACCAATATCAGCACGGCACCAGCATGGTTCTCAGTCACCGACGAACTTGACCAATTGAACAGTGCAGCGATGTTCGTCCCTGGCACTCTGACCGTTCTCCCCGGACATGGTGGAACCGATGCCAGCGATCCGAACGGTGGTGTTGCAGGTACTGGCCTGGTTGACGTCAGAGATATCATTCTTGATGGCGGGGACAGTCTGGGCATCGAATTCACGGTTCAACTGGTCCCGGTTATCACCGATGCGACATTGGTATTGAATCAGGCACAATTACTCCTGTCCGGCTTGGGACAGATATTGAGTGACGATCCTAACCTGGCTGGTGATGGAAATCCTACGCAGACGCTGATTTCTTCCTCCCCTCAATGGCGGTTACATAAAACAGCAGAGGACCTGACAGGAGCCTCAACGATCCTGCTTACAGGTGACCTGCTGCGTTACACCATCACCGTCAAGAACATTGGAACCGAAAACGCGACGTCCGTGGAGTTACGTGACACAATTCCCGCTAATGCTACCTATATTGCAGAGAGCACAACCCTGAACGGGGCAGTCGTGGCCGATCCGTCACCAGCTACCTCACCCTTACAGGGTGGCATGCTGATCAATGCACCAGAGGATTTGACCGCCGGGGTGTTGCGTGCCGACACAGCAGACGCTGCTGATAATGTGGCGACCATCACTTTTGACGTCCAGGTTGATGTAGCTACGCCCAGCGGGACGGTCATCTCCAATCAGGGTTTTTTGAACGGGGAGGGCGTTGGCAGTAGCGTTTTCCCGGAACAACCATCCGATGATCCGGAGACTGTCGCTGTCGATGATCCGACAGATAAAATTGTCAGCAGTCTGGACTTTCGTAAAGCTGTTTTCAACCAGACTACCAGTGACGACGGTGCTACTGCGAACCCCGGGGACATTCTTAGATACCGGTTGGAAATCATCAATACCAGTCCGGTTGCACTCAATGATTTGACCATCAACGATGATCTTGAGCTTCTCAACCCAGCCGACCCGCTGCTTTTTGTTCCTGGCACTCTGACTCTGACAACAGTTCCAGTCGGTGCCGATATCTCCGCCACCGACCCGATTGGCGGCAGCAAGGGAACCGGCCTGGTGGATATCCGCGATCTGAACGTCTCTGTGGGTGGAACTGAGACCATCGAATTTACGGTACAACTTGCCTCGGTTATTACTAGTGGAACACAAGTCCTGAATCAGGCTGATCTGTTGGCTGCCGGGCAGGAATTCCGCAAAAGTGATGCCACTGATCCTGCTGCAGTCGGGGACGAGGATCCCACCACGACATTGATCAGTTCAGCGCCGACTTTCGAGGTGTTGAAAACATCGACTATTTTAAACGGTGACCCGGCTGTTCTGCTGGCTGGTGAGTCTCTGCGCTATACCATTACCGTCAAAAATATTGGCAACGAAAATGCTGTCGATGTTGTCCTGCAGGATTATACGCCGAACAATACCATCTATGTAGCCGAGAGTACGACTCTCAACGGCACAGCTGTGGCGGATACAAGTGGCGGAGTCAATCCACTGCACAGCGGTATTTTGCTTAATGCAGCAGAAGATGCAACACCTGGTTATCTGCGTGCGGATAGGATCGTGGGAGCAAACAATGTTGCGACAGTGACTTTTGATGTGATGGTCGATATGGCCGCTATGGACGGTTTGATTATTGAAAACCAGGGCCTTGTGACCGGTAACGGCGTGGGCAGTGGGGCTTTTCCGGAACAGCCGTCCGATGATCCGACGACTCCAGCCGTCGATGATTCGACCAGAAATATCGTTGGAAATATGCCTCTGCTTTATACGCAGAAATCCGTTGAAATCTTCACAGATAACGGTTCTGCGGGAATTGTTGATTCGAGCGATGTCCTGCGTTACCGATTTATCATCAATAACTCCGGTGCAATTCCGGCCACAGTGGTCACGCTCCTCGATCATGTACCGAATAATACCACCTATATTGCCGACTCACTGCGACTTAACGGTCTGTCAACTGGATCTGATGGCGGAGTGTTGCCGCTCATTGCCGGACTGCTGGTGAATTCGGACGATAACCCGGGGGCAGGGATTGTTTCTCCGGGGGCAAGTGCCGAGATCACTTTCGAAGTGCAGGTCAATATCGGAACGGCAACCGGGACTATCATCAACAATCAGGGGACCGTGAGCAGCGCTGAACTGGTCCCCGGATTGACCGATGCCGACGGTCTAGCTTCCAACGGTTATCAACCGACGGTTATCGTTGTTGGTGCCGTCCAGTTACTCTCCATAACCAAAACTGTCACGGTTGTGAATGGCAGCAGTGCCGAGCCAGGTTCTGAATTGGCATACGTTGTTCGGGTGAGCAATGTTGGCAGTCTTCCGGCCATACAGGTTGTGCTAACTGATGACCTCAATCTGCCCCTGGGTCATCTGATCAGTTATATTGCTGGGTCTGGAACCATGAATGGGGTCACCACCGGCGTCAGTTATGCGGGCGATATCCTCACGGCGGATTACGCTGCGACCTCTGGCGTTCTGGCTCCAGGCGCAAACATCACAGTTCGCTTCCGTGTGCAGATCAATCCGACCGCAGTGTATGGGACGACCATTACCAATACCGCTGTGGTCAATTGGAATAATCCGCAACAAAGCCTTTCAACCGATGTTTCGCTTGATGCGGGCGGTACCCCAGGCAGCGCTGCCCTGAATGGCCGGATCTGGCACGATGCAAACCTGGACACTGTCTTCGATGCCGGTAGCGAGAACAATCAGCAAGGGTGGTCGGCAGAGCTCTATCTTGACAGTCGATTGATTAGCACGGTGACCACTGATGAAAACGGTCTCTATCATTTTACCGATCTGGTACCAAGTCCCAGTGTGGTCGGTCTTTATGAGATAATATTTCGCGCTCTGGGGGCAGGGGCCGATACGCCATCTCTGGGTCATACCGACTCGCCGTTTAATGATGGCCCACAGCGGATTACCGCTATAAGTGTAGCCGGGGGGGGCAACCTACAGGGGCTGAATCTGCCGCTCTGGCCTAATGGTATTGTTTATGACTCGGTGGCGCGAGTACCGGTATCCGGAGCGGGACTGACAATGCTTAATGCCATCAGTCGCGCTGAACTGCCGGAGCGTTGTTTTGATGATCCGGTTCAACAGCATCAGGTCACGGCCCAGAATGGTTTTTATAAATTTGACCTGAATTTCAGTGATGCGTCCTGCCCGGCAGGTGGTTCCTATCTGATTGATGCTACTGCCCCGGCGAATGGCTACCTGGCAACTCCCTCTCTGATCATTCCGGCGACCAGTGACGTAAGCACGAGCTCCTTTTCCGTGCCGTCCTGTCCCGGCAGCGCTGCTGACGCTGTGCCAGCGACAGCAGATTACTGTGAAGCGGTTGCCTCTGCTGATGCACCATCGCTGGCCGTGCCTGCGCGCTCGGCCGGCACCACTCACTATCTGCACCTGATCCTGAACAACGCCAGCCTGCCGGGGCAGAGTCAGATTTTCAACAATCCTATCCCGATTGATCCGGAACTCAGCACTGCTGTGGCCATCACCAAGACAGCCTCCCTGACTAATGTCAGCAAAGGTTCCCTTGTGCCTTACACGATCCAGGTGACCAACGTTTTCGGTGTCCCGCTGGAGGATCTCCGTATCATTGATCTCTTCCCGGCTGGCTTCAAATACATCGCCGGCAGTGCACGACTCGACGGTACTGCGGTTGAACCACAGATTAATGGCCGCGAACTGGTCTGGAACGATCTCCGCCTGAATACCAACGAGGTTCTAACCCTCAAGTTGCTGCTGGTGGTGGGATCCGGCGTCTCCGAAGGGAAATATGTGAACCAGGCACAGGTTTTCAATACCAGCCTAAGCACCGCGGTCTCAGGGGTCGCAGCTGCGACCGTGCGCGTCATCCCCGATCCGGATCTGGATTGTACCGATGTGATCGGTAAGGTCTTTGATGACCGCAACCTGGACGGCAAGCAGGATTCCGGTGAATCGGGTCTGCCGGGGATTCGTCTGGTGACTGCGCGCGGCCTGATCAGCACAACCGATGAGTACGGGCGTTACCACATCACCTGCGCGGTGGTCCCCGATGAAGACCGCGGCAGTAACTTTATTCTGAAACTGGATGATCGCAGCCTACCGTCTGGATATCGTGTAATTACTGAGAACCCTCGAGTGCAGAGAGCCACACGTGGCAAGATGCTGCGGTTCAATTTCGGTGCGACCATCCACCGTGTCGTCGCGATTGATGTAGCGGATGGTGTATTCGAGCCGGACACCACGCAGCTACGGTTGCAATGGCAGTCAAAAATCGTTCAGCTGGTGAAAGTGTTGCAGGAATCGCCATCAGTCCTGCGCCTGTCTTATCTGGCAGATATCGAGAGTGTAAGTTTGGTTAGCAGTCGGATCAAGGCGCTGAAGGCTCTTCTCGCTGAACGCTGGAAAGAAGATCGCGGTTACCGTTTAACTATTGAATCCGAAGTATTCTGGCGACGCGGTAGTCCACCGTAGCGCTGCAAAAAAGATGCTGTAAGTAAAACAAATTTTGAGTTTTTAAGATTTTTAAAGATTTGAAATAGTTTGCCATGGCATTAGCTGTAACTAAATGAAAAGTAGAAGTGTCTATTAAATGAAAATACGAGCTATCGTCATCTTGAGTTTGATGCTGATTTTTGCGGTGTGGCCAAATGCCTTCGTAGCCGCGGAAATGAACTCTCGTGGTGTCGAGCCCAAAGGCTTGATCCGGGAGGTGGTGACACCCGGTGCTGCAACAGAAATGCATCTCCCATCAGATCACTCCCTCACACCGTGGATTCTTGATCCTACAATTTTTGACGAGGATCAGGGCGATCAGGTCGAGGTACGCCAGGTTGTTGAGCAGGTAGTTAAAACGGTTAAACTTACAGCTCTGCTGCCACCAATCCGTTTCCTCGAGGGGGAAGCAGAGATCCCTGAAAATTATCTAGCTCGGCTTCGTGATGTCCTGGCAACGATGTTGGATAAAAACAATGTCCGTCTGCACTTTGTCGGCCACGCCGATTCCCAACCACTCAGTCCTGTTTTACAGACTCTCTATGGCGACAACATCGGTCTGTCCCGTGAACGAGCAGGCACGACCGCTGAATATTGCCAGAGGGCGTTGAATCTCCCCGCTGAAGCGATTTCTTATGAAGGGGCGGGCGCCAATCGACCGATTGCCAGTAATGCAACCGAAGAAGGTCGAGCCCTCAATCGGCGTGTTGAAGTGGAAGTCTGGTATGACGAAATCGGCGAGATAACAGTCGATAAAGAAGTGATTGTTCCACGCACAGTCAGTCGCATCAAGGTCTGTCGGACTGAAACCGTCTGTAAATTACGCTACAAGGTAGGGCACTCACACCGTGCCCGGATAAAAAATCTGATTGCGCCACTTTACTTTAATGACGGTTTGCTGAGTGTTTCACAAGCATTCCTGCAGCAGATCAGACAGGTACGGAAAAATCTCAGCACTAAAAAGAATGTTCTCGTCAAGTTTGTCGCCTATACCGACAATACCCCGTTAGCAGGACGGCAGAAACGCATCTACGGAACCTCTCTCGGATTGTCGAAAGCTGTTTCTCGTCGCGTGGCCCTTGCCGTTCAGGATGCGCTCGCATTGACCAATGCTGACGTTGATAGTGAAGGGAAAGGGGCGACGCAACCGGCAGCCTCCAATGTTACGCCAAAAGGGCGTGCATTGAACCGGCGCATCGAAGTGGAATTCTGGCACGATGATCCCTTGCAGGATCTGTCTGAGGAACCACAGATATGTCCAGAGGACGCTGGAGCTGAAACGGTAACTCGGATTTACGATTCGCCTTTGGGCGGCATCGACCCGATCCTGTTCGAAAATGGCCAGCCGATCGTCTCTGCCAGGACTGTAGAACGCCTGCACCAGACGATGTCAGAGATCGTTGACAAAAGTAATGTGCGTCTGCGCTTTGTTGGCTATACCAGTAACGAACGACTCAATCGCCGCACCGCTGCCGTTTATGGTGACGATATCGGTTGGTCGACAGCGCGTGCCCGGCGGGCTATGGAAGCCGTAAGCGAAAAGCTGGGGTTGACACCACAACAGGCCGAGTTTGAAGGGCATGGTTACGTTCAGACTGATGATGTGGTCAACGCTGGATTCATCGAAGCGGATACTTCAAGAGTCGAGGTGCAGATTATTTACGATGAACTGGCCATCCTGGATGAATACGAAGGAGTAAAAATTACCCGTCTGGTCCGCGAAGTCAAAACAGAAAATCCCTTTGCCCTCAATCTCATGCGTATCACAGTTGACGGCAATCCGGTTGATGATCCTGGCAAAAGCATTCCGGACGTCCAGCGTTGCACCGATGTCGAGCTGGACAAGGCTCAGGTTCAGTTCAAGCACAACAGCATCAAGTCGGAACCACGGTTGAATATCACTGCCTGGCCGCGCTCTGTCCGCTACCGGGACGTTGAAGAAACAAAGTTTGTCGAAAATCAGGTCAATTTTCGCCTCTATACAAACTATCGCAGTTTCATCGAACGGGCAGAGGTCAGGATTTTTGAAGAGCAGCAATCTGTCCGTGATAAACCCCTTGTTATCATCGCTGTCAGCACCGCCGGACAGGCGCAATGGCGGCCCGATTTTGATTCCTATTCGGCTTCTGGCAAGGCCTTAAAATACCTGGTTCGCGTTTACGATAAAGACGAACAGTTTGATGAAACAAAGGCACAGCCCCTGTGGTTGGTCGATCAGGTTGATCCTATTGTTGTGATGTCGAATCCGCATAAGGAACTACTGGCAGGATATGGCGAGAGCCGGATTGCGAGCAGAAATATTCCGCTTCGCGGTGGTACGGTTCAGGCCCATGGTAAAGGCGTTCCTGATGGTCACGTAGTGTGGCTGGCCGGTTATGCAGTACCGGTTGATGATAGGGGCAATTTTGTTGCCGAAGAGATTCTGCCAGAGGGGTTGCATACCGTTGAAGTTGCCGTTCTCGACCAAGCGGGGAACGGTGAACTGTTTTTGCGTGACCTGGCCCTGAAGAAAAGTGATTGGTTCACAGTAGGGATAGCCGATCTGACCCTGTCAAAAAACAAGACCACCGGCCCGGCAAATCTTCTTGCGCCGGATAATCAGCGCTACAGCGAAGATACGAGTTTCGAGGGGAGGTTGGCGTTCTATTCGAGCGGCAAGTTAGAAAACGGCTGGGCACTGACTGCGAGTGCTGACACCGGTGAGGGTCCGGTGGACGAAATTTTTTCAAATTTTATGGATAAAACCCCTGCGGCACAGTTTCGGCGCATGGATACAGATCGTCATTACCCGACCTTCGGTGACGACAGCACGTTGGTGGAGGATGCACCGACACAGGGCAAGTTTTACCTCAAAATGAAAAAGAACGAGACCTCCGCACTCTGGGGTAACTTCAGTGTCGCTTATGCGGAAAATGATCTGGCGCATGTTGACCGCGAGTTATATGGCGCCAATCTGCATTTCCAGCCCGTTGCGACCACCAGTTTTGGCGAGCCGCGATTGCTGCTGGACGGGTTCGGTGCTGATCCCGGGACTGTCGCTAAACGCGATGAATTTCTCGGATCGGGAGGCTCTCTATATTATCTGCAGCAGCAGGATATCCTGCAAGGATCAGAGAGTATACGTATTGAGGTGCGTGACAAGGATTCCGGGATCGTCCTGGGAGTCAAGGTTCTGGCAGCAGAACTCGATTACGATATCGACTATATCCAGGGGCGTATTCTGCTGTCGGAGATCCTCCCCGCCACGGCGAACGATAATCTGTTGGTGGCAACCGATTCGATCAGCGGAAATCCGGTTTATCTCGTGGTCCGCTATGAATATACCCCGGGATTCAATGACCCAGACACGCTGGTGACAGGGGGTAGGGGGCACTACTGGTTCAACGACTACCTCAAGGTTGGAGTGACCGCCAGTCAGGATGAAGAAGCCGATGTCGACAGCAGTGTTATAGGTGTTGATCTGATCATGCGCAAATCATCTGCGTCCTGGCTGAAGCTTCAGGTCGGTAGAACAAAAGGCCCGGGGGTTCTGAGCGAAAGTTCAGCCGACGGCGGTTACAGCTTCACTGACTCCGGCACTGATGACAACAGCGATGGAGAGGCCAGCGCTTATCAGGTAGAGGGGAGTGTTGGTTTTAATGAATTTTTCGACAGCTGGCTCGGCCGAATGACCTTTTACCTGCAGGATCGCGAAAAAGGCTATTCAGCACCTGGGCAGGCAACGACTGAAGATATTACCCTTTATGGTGGAACTCTTGAGGTGCCTTTTGCCGAGCGCTGGCTGGGGCGTCTGAAGCTTGACAAACAGGTGGAGCCTGAGGGTGTCGATATGGAGGCCGGCGAGCTGAATATCGATTATCACATGACCGATAACTGGGAGTTGAGTACGGGTGTGCGCACGGATAATCGGCAAGACAACTCAGTGGTCGTGCCCGAGACCCAGGAGGAAGGGGGACGAACCGATGGCGTAGTCCGGGTGACCTACGATTCGCGCACCCGTTGGTTGGCATATGGTTTCGCCCAGGAAACCCTCGAAAGGACTGGCGACCGCGAGGATAACGGCCGGATCGGTGCCGGTGGTAGCTGGCGTCTGACCGATCGCTTCAAGCTTCTTGGAGAGGTATCCGCGGGGGATCTGGGTACGGGGGCCAGTCTTGGCAGCGAATTTCTCTACTCTGACAAAACAACAATGTATACCAGTTATACGCTGGAAAACGAGCGTACCGACAACGGTCTGCTCTCCCGTAAAGGGAACATGACGTCGGGGGTTCGCAGTCGTTATTCGGACAGTGTCAGTGTCTATCTTGAAGAGCAGTATGCCTATGGCGACGTCCCCACGGGACTGGTGCATTCGACCGGTGTCGACTTTACCCCGACCGATCGACTCAATTTCAGCGCAAATCTTGATTTGGGTAACCTCAGAGATCCAGAAACGGGGGTGAAGCTGGAGCGAACAGCGGTGGGTGTCAATGTCGGTTACGGATTCGATCGGGTGGCGATTGCCAGCGGTATCGAATATCGGCGCGATAACACCGAACAGTCAGATGCCAGCGACTCCAAACGCACTTCCTGGCTGTTCAAGAACAGTTTCAAGTATCAAATGACTCCTGACTGGAGATTTATCGGAAAATTCAACTATTCCCAGAGTGAGAGTTCGCTGGGAAAATCCTATGACGGTGATTATACCGAGGCGGTGCTGGGCTATGGCTACCGCCCCATCAACTTTGACCGGCTGAATGTGCTGTTTAAATACACTTATTTTTATGATTTTCCGGCGACCGACGATGTTTCGGAGAGTGATACGGACTTTATCCAGCGCAGTCACATCGGCGCGGTGGATCTGATGTATGACCTCAGCTCGCGCTGGACCCTGGGGGGCAAGTATGCCTACCGCCTCGGGGAAGTGGCCCAGGATCGAGAAAATCCCGACTACTTCGACAGCCAGGCCCATCTGTATGTGCTGCGTGCAGACTGGCATTTTATGCATCGTTGGGATGCGCTTATGGAAGCTCGCATGCTTGACCTGCCAGACGCGCAGGACCGACGTAGCGGCGCATTACTGGTCCTGTATCGCCATCTGGGAAATAACGTCAAGGTCGGGGTCGGTTACAACTTCAGTGATTTTTCCGATGATCTGACTCAGCTGGACTATCGGCATCAGGGGGTTTTCATCAATCTGGTTGGAAAACTGTAGCTGAACAATATATTTCATTTCCATGGGATTTGTTAGCTGGACAGCGTTAAGAATCAAATATTGAGTGGAAGGTTGCAGACATGAATAAAGTTTTGAGAGTTGTTTTGTCAGGGATTTTAATCTGTCTCTGGAGTTGTGTCGTTTACGGGCAGGACGTAACCAGGGAACAGATCAAGGGCCTCGATGAGCAAGTACAAGAGATCAAGAGCGATGTTCTCTCTATTGCTGCGGAACTGAATCAGCTGGAAGAGAAGTTGCTTTATCCGTCCCACACCCAGATCTCGATGTTCATGGCTCTGGCCGAAGGCGAGCAGTTCAGACTCGATTCCGTCAAGATCCTGCTGGATGGTCAGCTGGTTGCACAGCACCTCTATACCTTCAAGGAGCTGGAAGCCTTACAAATGGGTGGTGTTCAGCGGATTTATACCGGCAATATCAAAACCGGTGGGCATGATGTTCAGGTGAGTCTCAGTGGCAAGTCTGCAGGAGGGAGTGACCTTGAGCGTTCGGATAGTTTCAAGATTCACAAGGGTGTTGGTCCCAGTATTGTTGAAATCACCCTGGCCCACCAGGGAATAACCCTTAATGACAGGTAGGTCATGTACCGGTTGGTAGTTTTTCTGATAAGCCTATTGTTACTGGCGTCATCTGCGATGGCCGTCAGCACAACTGCACCGAAAGAGCTGCAGGATCTCTATTTTGGCGAGACCCTCTATTACGCCTTTCAGGACGAGTGGTTCGATGCCATTACGCGGCTTGATACCGAATTGGCTCAGCACCAAGGCCTCGACGAGCCTGAGCTTGACTCACTTTTTTCGCACATCGGCCTGGCCGAGTTTGCCGTGGGTGATTTCGAGCTTGCCTATCGGATGCACCAGCGCGCCGGACGCGCTATCACAGCGGTTATCAACGGCAATGTCGCAGAAGAGGTCCGTAATGAAGCGATATTCCGTCTGGCAAGAATCTACTTTCAAAAGAACCAACCGGTCAATGCTCAGCACGCCCTGGAGCGGATCAGTGGCGCTATTCCCAAGGCGATTCGCGACGACCTGACATTCCTGCGCGCGCAAGTTTACATGGCGACCGGCCATTTTACTGAGGCCGTAACGCTTCTGCTTGGGCTTGAGAATGCGAAGAGTCTGACCGGTTTTACCGGCTACAATCTCGGCATTGCACTACTCATGGCTGGCCAGGAGCAAGAGGGTCGCCGCCGGCTCGATCTTAACGGCCAGATCACCAGCGACAGTTCGTCAATTCTGGCGATCAAGGATAAATCGAACCTTATTATTGGCGACCAGTTGTTGGGTGAAGGTAATTTCTCTGGGGCTAAGGAGGTTCTTGATCGAGTCCGCCTTGCGGGGCCGTTCTCTAACCGGGCACTGCTTGGCTCCGGTTGGGCCGATGTTTCAGTGGAACGTTTCGAACGGGCGCTGGTTCCCTGGAGTCTTCTGCTTGAACGTGAGGTAACCGATCTTGCAGTACAAGAAGCGCTGCTTGCCGTGCCCTACGCTTATGGAAAACTGGGCGTGTACAGCAAGGCGGCACTGTTGTACGGCAGTGCCTTGCAGTCTTTTGGAGAGGAAATCGACAAGTTGGGCGCTTCGATCAAGAGTATTCGCGAAGGAGAGTTTCTTCGCGCTCTGGTCAGGGAAGAATTGAAACAGGACGCCAATTGGGTGGTCAAATTGCGTGAGCTGCCGGAAGCCCCCGAGACGTTCTATCTGCTCGAGTTGATGGCCTCGCACGATTTTCAGGAATCACTGAAAAACTATCTTGATCTGGAACAGTTGCGCAGGAGGCTTGAGCGATGGAGCGGTGATCTGGATGCCTTTGAGGAAATTATTGAAAAACGACGGGCATATTACCAGCCGCTATTGCCTGAGATCGACAATAACTTCCGCTTGCTTGATTCGCAGATGCGTCTGCGTCTGGAACAACGGGAGCGTATCGAGCAGCGCCTGCAAGTGCTGCTGGTGGCACCGCGGCCCGATTATCTGGCAACGGCTGAAGAACGGATTAGCGGAGAACAGATTAGGCAACTTGAACAATCACTGCGTGCTGACGGCACTGTAATTCCTGCAGATGCCGCGGCACGGATCCGGCGGTTGCGCGGGGTATTGGACTGGGAGATCAAAACAGATTACGACCGGCGCCTGACGGAAGCCTACAAGAACCTGCACGATCTGAATCAGGTCGTTGAGCAACTGCAGCAGCAGTACAACTCATTTGTCCGAATTCGTCAGGCGGCAACGCAAAGCTACCAAGGGTACGACAAGTCTATTAGACGACAACGGATCCGCATCGCAGCAGCGACTACACAACTGACGACACTGATGGCTCGTCAAGGGCATATGCTTGAAGTGATGGCAGTTAACGAACTGAACCAACGCCGTGAGCGGCTCGAAGAGTTTCAGGTCAAGGCGCGTTTTGCCATGGCTGACAGTTTTGACCGCGCCGCCCGTTCTCAGGGGCAGCAGAGGATTGAGCAATGAACAGGTTGCAACTCATTATTTGTGCATTGACGATATTTCTCACCGCCTGCTCTTCGGTCGATAACCGGGGCACAATTGCCCAGTTACGCGATAAAAAAATCGAAATCAGCGAAGCAGAGATTACTGGCGGACTCGAGAAGGCAATGGTGGGTTATCAACGTTTTCTGGAAGAAACACAGGGCTCAGCCATGACGCCCGAAGCGATTCGCCGGTTGGCTGACCTGAAGGTCGAGAAAGAATATGGCCTGATAAACGATGGTCAATTGGAAAATGAAAGACCTCATACATTGACTGCCCCAGCACCGTCGCCACGACCGGAAGTCGTATTGTCACAGCTGCAGCCATCGTCGGCACCAGGAGAAACTGAGACCGAGGACGAATTTGAACAGCGAGCAACCCTCGGCCAGCCTGTCCCCATAATGTCTCAAATGCATTCCGAAAAGGATCAAGCTATCGACGATCTGGAAAAGGCGGGGCCACTTGAGGCGATAGTTCTTTATCAAAAATTGCTGGACGAGTACCCGCTTTATCAGCGTAACGATCAGGTGCTGTATCAGATGTCACGCGCTTACGAGGAACTTGGCAGAATCGAGGAGGCGATGCTGGTTATGGATCGACTGGTTCGCCAATTCCCTGAGTCTCGTTACCTTGATGAAGTTCAGTTCCGACGCGCGGAGAATTTCTTTTCCCACCGGAAATACCTGGAGGCCGAGGATGCCTACCAAAGCATTGTCGATATCGGTGTCAGTTCCACTTACTACCAACTGGCTCTCTACAAGTTGGGCTGGACGTTCTATAAGCAGGAACTATACGAAGAGGCACAGCATAAATATATTGCTTTGCTCGATTATAAAGTGTCAGTGGGTTATGATTTTGAGCAGAAGGAAGATGAACTCGAACGCAAGCGGATTGGAGACACCTTCCGCGTTATCAGCCTGGGTTTCTCTTATCTGGGAGGTGCTGATTCGGTGGTCGATTATTTTTCCGATTATGGCCAGCGTTCCTACGAGGATAGTGTCTATAGTAATCTCGGTGAATACTATTTGACCAAACGCCGCTACAGCGATGCTGTTGCCACCTATAGTGCTTTTGCGAGTCGTAACCCGTTCCATAATAAATCACCGTTGTTTCATATCCGCATCATCGATATCAATACCGCTGGCGGTTTCCCCAGCCTGGTTATTCAAGCAAAAAAATCCTTTGCCACAAATTATGGTCTGATGGCTGATTATTGGCAGTACTTTGAGCCAGACGATCGCCCGGAGATCATCGTCTATCTGAAATCCAATCTGACAGATCTGGCGAACCATTATCACGCTCTCTACCAGAATCCGAAACGAGCTGAAGATAAATCGGTAAATTTTGCCGAGGCGCTGCACTGGTATCGGGATTTTCTGACCTCCTTCCCGAAAGGGGAAGATGCGCCAATTATCAATTATCAGCTGGCTGATCTCCTATTGGAAAACCATTCTTTTGCTGCAGCAGCCGTGGAATATGAAAAAACGGCGTATTCCTATGAGTCGCATGAGCAATCCTCCAAGGCCGGTTATGCGGCGGTCTATGCTTACCGGCAACAGCTTGAGTTTACCCCTGAGGATGACAAATTGCCGGTCAAGCAGGACGTGGTCCGCAGCTCGCTGATCTTTGCAGCAACTTTTCCCGAACATGAGAAAGCGGCGGTTGTCCTTGGCGCTGCGACAGATGACCTTTATGCCATGAAAGAACATGAGCAGGCGTTGGCTGCTGCGCAGAATCTCATCGTGACCTTTCCCGCTGCAGACGTGAATGTCAGGCGCTCAGCCTGGCTGGTGGCGGCTCATTCGTCCTATGAACTGGAGCACTACAGCGAGGCTGAAGCCGCCTATGTCGAGGTGCTGGATTTGCTTCCTGAGGCTGATGGGTCGCGAGCCGAATTGTTCGACAACCTCGCAGCGACGATTTACAAGCAGGGTGAACAGGCCAGGGTGCTAGAAGATTATGCGACAGCTGCTGATCACTTCCTCAGAATCGGGGTCATGGCGCCGACTTCAGGGATCAGACCGACTGCTGAATATGATGCCGCTGCTGCGTTGATTCAGCTTCAGGACTGGGTCCGGGCGGCGACTGTGTTGACTGGGTTTCGCAATAATTTCCCGGAGCATGAACTCCAGTCAGAAGTGACTAAAAAAATTGCCTATGTCTATCGGGAGGATGGAAAACTTTCCCTGGCGGCCGATGAATTCGAACGGATCGAAAGAGAGTCCAATGATGACGATGTCCGCCGGGAGGCTCTGCAGGTCGCTGCTGAATTGCACGAACAGGCCAGCCCTATCAATCGGGCGCTGCAGGTTTATCAGCGTTATGTAGGCTTTTTCCCGCAACCAGTCGGGATTAACCTGGAAACGCGTAATAAAATAGCTGAAATTTTTTTAAAACAGGGGCACCAAAAAGAGTATCTGGCCGAGCTCCGACAGATTGTCGTGATCGATGCTTCCGCTGGTGGCGAGCGTACGGATCGAACCCGATTCTTGGCAGCCAAGGCGGCTCTGGTTCTGGCTGAGTTGAGCTATGCACCTTTTGTAGCAGTCGAACTGGTCAGGCCTTTTGATGTCAATCTGCGCAAGAAGCAAAAACTGATGAAGGCGGCGACACAGGAGTTCAGCAAGCTTCTCGATTACGAGGTCGGGGAGGTGACAGCAGCGGCGACATTTTACCTGGCTGAAATTTATGCGCACTTCAGTAACGCTCTGCTGGAATCTGAGCGGCCTGACGGGTTGAGTCCCCTTGAGTTGGAAGAATATGAACTGGCCATTGAAGAACAGGCCTATCCTTTTGAGGAGAGGGCAATCACAGTACACGAAAGTAATCTCGAGCTGATGTCACTGGGAGTTTACAACCAATGGATCGACAAAAGTCTGGAGCGCTTGGCCATATTTATTCCTGCTCGCTATGCGAAAACGGAAGTGGATAGTGGCGTCATTGTTTCGCTCGATTCCTATAGTTATGAAATTATCGGTCCCATTTCGGAAACTGCGGCCGGTGAGCAGATCCCCGACGAGGAGGGTGCAGCTGAACCTGTAGCAGTTGAAGAGTCAATCCAAGAAGTTACCTCTGAACCCGTTCCAGCAGCCTCTGTGGTGGAATAGGAAATGCGTATGGTGAAGGTTAAGAGAATGAATAAGGTGTTTATAACGCTGCTGTTTTTACTGACGTTACTCAGCGGCTGTGTGCCTGGTGGAAAGGTCGTACCTGAGCCAGACGTTGAGATTCCATCCAGTTCGGCAGGGTCGACAGTCGCACAGTTTGACGATGGACGAAGAGGGTTCATCATTACCGAGGCTGTGAATCTGGATGGAGCCACTCGGCGCGACTTTGATCAGGCGGTCGTTTTTTTGAATAATCGAGACTTCGACCAGGCGATCGGACTGCTTGAAAAGCTGATCGAAACCTCACCGAGGGTGACGGCGCCCTACATCAATCTTGCGCTGGCTTACCGGAAGGTTGGCAAACCGGACCCGGCCGAAGAGCATCTGAAAATCGCTCTTGAGCTGCTACCGGGTCACCCGGTGGCGAGTAATGAATACGGCTTATTGCTGCGCAAAGCTGGTCGCTTTGTTGAAGCAAGAAATATCTACGAGCAGGCACTCACAAAATTTCCGGATTATCTTCCCGTCCGAAAAAACCTTGGGATTCTCTGCGATATCTACCTGAATGATCTGGAATGCGCGATGACCCAGTATCAACTGTACAACGAAGCCAACCGGGCAGATGAGCAGGTCAAGCTGTGGATTTCAGAGCTGCGTTTGCGGCTTGGGCAATAGCCAGGTTCCCACTTGCGAAAGTATCGTACTGCCTCCAGGAGGAGGAAGCTTATGAAACGAAAAATACTTTTCTGTTTATGCCTGGCGCTGATTCCAGCTGTCTTGGCTGCTGCTGTTGAGCAGGGAGCGGATGAACAGCAACGAGAAGATCAACACACCAAGGAACTTTCGGGAATGTCCATCGTTGGTAATGATGAAGCCCCGAAATCTCTTTATATCGTCCCCTGGAAAAGCTCCGAAATTGGAGTGGAGACAGGATTGAACATGATGTTGAATAAAGATGCAGTTCCGGTAGATCGGGACGTTTTTAAAAGACAGCTGAACTTCTACGAAGTCAGCACTACGCACAAATCCGGGAGGTAAAAGAAATGGAAAGTATCTATTTAATTGTTGGTTTTTTTCAAAAAGGCGGAACGTTCATGTACCCGATTCTGCTTGTGCTTACAGTTGGAATGGCCATCGCTGTTGAGCGATGGATCCAGTTAAGTCGTACCCGTAACGAAAATCGTAAAATGTGGATTCGGGTACAGCCAGCGTTAGTGAAGGGTGACTTTGATAACGCGCGAAAAATTGTCGATAAGGACAAGTCTACCATCGCGCAGATGTTGTCGATGGGGCTGGCACGGCAGGGTGCGGTTAGGCGACGGGAAGATATTGAGATCGCCATGGAAGAGAGCATGATGGAAATTATCCCGCAATTGGAAAAGCGGACTCCATATATAGGCTTACTTTCAAATATCGCGACCTTGCTGGGGCTGCTCGGTACCATCATGGGCTTGATTGAGGCGTTTACGGCTGTAGCTAATGCGAATCCAGCTGAGAAAGCCGACCTTCTTTCTGCCAGCATTTCGGTCGCTATGAATACGACGGCATTCGGTCTAATGGTTGCTATTCCGCTACTGCTCATTCATGCCAAGTTGACTTCGACCACGGGGCAAATTGTGGATAGCCTGGAGATGGCTTCGGTTAAGGCGCTGAATAGTATTTCCAGCTTCAGTAAGCACCAGAATCCGATGAGCTGATTATGAGCAGACGATATCAAAGCAGAAAACGACAAGGCATGAGAGAAAATCCAGAGCTGGATATTACCTCATTCTTGAACCTGATGGTTATCCTTATTCCATTTCTGCTCATCAGTGCCGTATTTTCACAAGTGACAATTCTGGAGTTGAGTGTACCAACTTCAGCTGGCGGTGCGGCAACAGATAAGCCAAATTACACGATCGAGGTCATCGTGCGTAAAACCGGGTTGGAACTGGGCAACGGAGTCCAGATCGTAGCGGCGATGCCCAAGGAAGAAGGTCAGTATAATCTCGATCAGCTGACCGCAATGCTCGTTCGTCTGAAAAACGATTATCCACAGAAGGACGACGCGACAGTTTTGATGGAACCGGACATTGAGTACGAAACACTGATTACGATTATGGATAGGGTCAGGGAAACTGAAGTGCCAAGTGAAAATAATGAAGATATTCAGAAACTGGTGCTCTTTCCCCTGATATCGATTGGAGATGCACCATGAGGGATAGTAGACGGATTAGACGCATGGAGCGAAGTAGAAAAAAACTACCGAGTTTGAATCTGACCTCGTTGATGGATGTTTTTACCATCCTGGTTTTTTTCCTGCTTGCCAATTCTTCCTCAAGTGAAGTTTTGGCTACTCCCAAACTGATCGAATTGCCCAGTTCTGTGGTAGAGGTCAAGCCGAGGGAAACTGTGGTGATTATGGTCAGCCCCGAAACTGTACTGGTCCAGGGAGAAGCGGTTATTGATACCCCCGCATTGCTTGTCTCCTCAAATGATTCAATTCCGGAGATTACTCAGCGGTTAAATCAACTCGAACGCAATATTATCGGGATAAGCACTAAGGAGATTGTTGAAAGCAAGGAAATCACCGTTCTTGCCGATAAAGCGATCCCATTCCTGGTGCTGAAAAAAATAATGTTAACCTGTACGGCCTCTGGATACGGGAAGATCTCTCTCGCGGTTATCCGGAAAGCCTCGCAAAATTGATTGGAAATTCCGTGGATACTACTTATTTATCACAGGAATTAGAGCCACTGAATGCGCAGATTGAACAGCTTCAGCTGACAGTTATAAAGCTGGAGGACGAACTGCGGGTTGTAGAGGATGAGCTTGGGTCTTATGCAATAGATCAACAACACTTTGATATTTTGCAGGATGCCTGTAATGCCCTTGATAAATTGCAGGAGCTAGGGGCAAGTGAGCTCTTCTGGGCCGGATTACCGGATGGTGCAGATACCGCCGGGCACAGTGTCCGGGTACGGGATCGCATGTCCAGTTTTGAAGAGCAAATCAGAAACATTGAGGAAAAACGGGAAGTTCTTCAAGGGGAAATTGACCAGCATCTGGGCCTTCTTGATTACTATTTAGATGAAGTTCAGCAAGTACATGATAGAGAACAACGACGCCAGGAAGAGTTTTTGATCGAGCGGGAATTACCCACCTTCCCGTATCGGGCGATGCTTATGCCATGGGCCAAAGAAGTTGAAAGTGAAAAGCGCTTTCGTCGAGTTCTTATGGTCTCAATGTTCTGGAGTCTTCTTCTCTGCATCGTTATCTCTTTAGTGACTGTACCGACGCCAGATCGCGCCAATGTCATCATTGAGATACCGGCACGTATGGCCATGCTGCTTAAGCAGGAGCTCCCGGTGCCAATACCGATGCCAGCACCGACAAAACCGAAGAAACTTGAAAAACCGGAGAGACTCGAGAAAGCTAAACCAGAAAAAGCAAAAACCGCCAAGCCAGAAAAGAACGCCAAGCCCAATAAAACCAAAACAAAAAAACAGCTTAAAGAGAAACCTGCAGGGGGGGGGACAAAAGTCGCAAGGAAAAAAACCGAGAACCTTGGTGTCCTGGCATTTAAGAGTAGTTTCTCTGACCTTATGGATAAAGTTCCAGTTGCAAAACTTGGAGCAGTAGCAAGTGTGAATTCAAAGATTCCGGGACAGGCTGTTGCTCAACGATCGCTGGTAACAAAACAGGCTCAAGGTGGTGGAAGTAAAGGAATCAGCAATTATAGTGTCAGTCGTAATCTTGGGACTGGTGGTAAAGGCGGTGGTAGCGGCTATGGTAACGCTGGCCAGATTGGTGGGGTTGGGACCGGAAAAGTCGAAAGTGCTTTGGCAGGCTTAACGGAAGAGGCTGGACGACCACTGAGTGATGGCTTTGGCCCGGCTCGTACCGACGAAGAAATCCAGATTATTTTCGACCGTTACAAAGCGACGCTCTACCGTATCTACAACAAGGAGTTACGCAAGGACCCAACCTTACGCGGCAAGTTACTTTTGCGACTGACTATCGAACCGGGTGGAGAAGTCTCTCTGTGCGAAAAAGTTGGATCCACCGATTTGGCTTCGCCTGAACTTGTAGCCAAGATCATCGACCGGGTCAAAAGGTTTAATTTTGGTCCGAAAGATGGTGTGCCGCCGATAACCTTTACCTATCCGATCGATTTTCTCCCCGCAGGGTAGGGAGCAATGGGAGTAATTATGGTGATATTCAGATTGATCAATAAACAGGAGGCGAGCATGTATCAGCAAAATTAAATCACCGACGGCCAAGTGCATGGCTACCTGGGAAAGGCCGGTTAGCCATAAAGAAGAGAAATTAAATGAAAAGTAGCCCTATATCTCAAGGAGATTATCATGTTTCGTTCTTACCTTATTGTAAGTCTGTTATTGTCCGTATTACTGATTTTTGGCGGATGCGCTAAAACGATTGTTCCCGAGGTTGAAGATTCACCTGCACCGGCAATGAATAACACGGCTAATAAACAGCCTGCCGTTGCCGTTACTGAGAGTATCCCAGTCGCTCCTACAGTCGAGGCAATCATTGATCTGAATGAAGAGAATCTGGAGACAATCTACTTTGATTATGACTCTTATGCTCTGACGGCAAAAGCACAACAGCTTTTAAAGATCAATGCCAAGTTGTTGATGGATAATCCAGCAGTGAAATTTATGATCGAAGGGCACTGTGATGAGCGGGGCTCAGACGAATACAACCTGGCGCTTGGCGCGCGGCGCGCACTGACGACGAAAAACTATCTGGTTGAACTTGGGGTTGATCCAGAACGCCTCGCTGTCATCAGCTACGGAGAGGAGCGACCAGCCAGTCCAGGTCACAATGAAATGGCCTGGGCTCAGAATCGACGGATTGAATTTAGGTAGGGACTTTTTGTTCTACCAGCTTTTGTCAGGGCTCCGGCATTACAGCCGGAGCCCTTTTTACAAGACCTGTCCGAGAAATAATTTAGCGCGTTCTTCCTGGGGGTCGGTGAAGAAATGTTCCGGGGTGCCTTCTTCGACCAGCTTACCATAATCCATAAACAGAACTCGATCGGCAACTTCACGGGCAAAACCCATCTCGTGGGTGACCACCACCATGGTCATACCTTCACGCGCAAGCTGCTTCATAACCTCAAGAACCTCACCGACCATCTCTGGGTCCAGGGCACTGGTTGGTTCATCAAACAGCATCACTTTCGGATCCATGGCTAACGCACGCGCTATAGCAACCCGTTGCTGCTGACCACCGGAAAGACGGATCGGGTATTCATTTTCTTTCTCTGGAATTCCAACTTTTTCCAGCAGAGCACGACCTTTTTTCTCTGCTTCAGTCCGGTTTCTCTTCCGCACCTTCATTTGTGCCAGAACCAGATTCTCAAGAACTGTTTTATGGGGAAACAGGTTGAATTGTTGAAAAACCATGCCCACTTCACGGCGCACCTTATTCATATCGGTTTTACGATCGGCCAGATCGATCCCATCAATATGAACATGTCCCGCAGTTAAGGTTTCCAGGCCATTCAAACAACGGAGATAGGTTGATTTCCCGGAGCCAGATGGCCCAATGACAACAACCACTTCCCCCGATTTAATATGGGTAGTAATCCCGTCGACCGCACGTACTTCTTGACCACGTCCAATAAATATTTTTTCTAAATCAACTGTTTTAATCACTGACTGCTAGCCTCCGTTCAACCCAGGCAACCACTTGAGATAAGCTGAATGTTAATACCAGATAGAGAAATGCCACAACAAACCAAATTTCAAAAGTTGCAAATGTCGAAGTGATAACTTCCCGACCACTCTTGGTTAAGTCCGTAATGGCAATAACTGAAACCAGCGAGGAATCTTTAATCAAACTGATAAATTGACCAGCAAGTGGTGGCAGGGTACGTTTAAAAGCCTGAGGTAGAATGATGTAGACCATCGCTTGCGGAACATTCAAACCAAGTGAGCGTGCTGCTTCCATTTGTCCTTTAGCAATTGATTGAATCCCAGCGCGGATAATTTCAGCAACATAGGCTCCAGCAAAAATCGCTAATGCACCGACACCTGAAGCAAGTCGACTGATATCCAATACGGTTCCGAGAAAGAAATAAAAGATAAAAAGCTGTACCAGCAGGGGAGTCCCGCGGATGATCTCAATATAGGTGATGGATAGCTGTCGCAGGGTTAAGTTTTCGGAAACCCGGCACAATCCGGTAATGACACCGATGAACAGTCCAATGACGCTAGCAACGGCAGATATCCACAGGGTGACCCATAGCCCCTTAATTAAAGGCCCAGCTTTCCACTGAAAAACAGCCCCAACTGTGTCACCTTCCATAAGAAACTCATCAACTGTAAGATTGATCGTTTCAGTATCTACGACAAAAGTCTTGGTTTCGTCATTTGTGCTGAGTACAGTGACCGTTGTCTTTTGACCCTGTTTGTCAATTTTGGTGACAGAACCATCAAAAGGGACAGTCTCTACAGCTTTATTATGGTAAAAAAAGTATTGGGGAATTCGGTTCCAACGCCAAGTATAGTCAATTCTGTCAGTGGCAGCCCAAAGGCCAGCTGCAATACTTAATAAAATCAGTATTGTTAACAGCCTCCAGATCCAGTCTTTTGTCATTGTATTCACTTTTCGGGGTCTTTCAAGTTGGATATTGAGTAATAGTACTTATAGAATGAAGAATTAAGACTAACGATAAAAAAGCGGAGAATGCAAAAGTCACATTCTCCGCAGGATCTAGCGTTGTTTATTTCTGGAGTTGTTGTAACCACTCGTCGCTCTGGATCCACTTGGAATAGATTTTTTCGTAGGTTCCATCACTCATGACCTGTGTCATGTAATTATTCAAAAAATTCAGGAAGTCGTGATTGCCGCGACGGATAGCCCAGCCAAGAGGCTCATACGTAAACGGTTTGTTAAGATAAGTCAGTTTGCCTTCACTTTTTTGTTTGTAGGCAATTTCCATATAAGGGAGGTCATAAACAAAAGCATCAATCTTACCGTTAACCAGATCGGTAATTCCCTCAGCTTCGGTATCAAAGGAGATATAGCTACAATGCGGGATCAATCTTTTTGTTGCTTTTTCGCCGGTGGTACCCAGTTTAGAGCCAACTTTGTACTTATTATTGTTAAGATCTCGGTAAGATTTAACATCGTCTGCAATCTCATTTTTAATCAGAATAGTCTGGCCAATAACAATATAGGGTTTGGCAAAGTTAACTTTAAGATTTCGTTCTTGGGTGACAGTCATGCCGCTCATGATCATGTCATATTTTTTGGTCAGCAGTCCAGGAATGATACCATCCCAGGCAGTATTAACCAGTTCAAGTTTAACCCCCATGCTCTTGGCAATACCTTTAGCCATATCGACATCAAAACCGATAATTTCACCTTTTTGATTGGTCATTTCAAAAGGCATGTAGCCAGGTTCCATACCAACACGCAACACACCACGATCCTGGATTTCATCCAAAGTATCTGCGGTCGCGATACCGGGAAGTACAACGCAAAGAGCCAACAGGCAAGCAAGTACAAACTTTACATGTTTCATTGTTTTTCCTCCTCATTAAAGAAAGCTGGGCCGATTTATTCGGCGGGATAAATTAATAAGATTTTCCTTCGTCCAGAAGTTCTGAAATAGACATTTGTGTGTTGCACTTGGGACAGAGAGGTAAATCATCAACGGGGAAATAGATGATTTCCGTGTAGCGGCATTTGGGGCAGATGATCTCGACCGGTTCTCTTTTCGAACGATCTGATCGATCCATACTCATATCTCCATATAATCTATTAAAAAAGTCATTGTAATCACAGAATTCTGCTTATACCATAGCGCCTTCGCCATAAACAAGATACTAACAAACATTGCTTGGATTTACATCACTGTGATAAATACCCACAAAATAAATAAGCAACAACTTTTTGCTGAATTGATTCTGGCATCTGTGACTTTGTTCTGGGGGGCAACTTTCCCGATTGTTAAAGATGCCATCACAGAAATGCCGGTGTTAGCATTTCTGTGGTTGCGTTTTGCTATTGCAGCTATCATTCTGGCTCTTCTGGCAGGAAGAGCCGGTTTTGCAACCTTGGATCGACGGGGTTGGATAGTCGGGATTTTGCTTGGTACTTTGCTGGCATTTGCATTTATTTTTCAAACCTTTGGTCTGGAGCGGACGTCTTCAGCAAATACTGGCTTCCTGACCGGCCTGGGGGTTATCTGGGTTCCCTTGTTGGCAGGGCCATTATTGAAAAAAAAAGCTGCGTTAGGATCAAAAGTTGGGGTTGGGTTTGCCTTGATCGGTCTCTTGCTATTGACCTGGCATACCCCCTGGACGCTTAACTACGGCGACCTCCTGGTTGTTATTTGTTCAGTTTTTATTGCGCTGCATATTCTTGGGTTAGATGTTTTCACTAAAGGTTATGACGGAAAAGCTCTCACCTTTGTGCAGATTGCCACAGCAGCATTTCTTTATTTAATAGGCAGTCTGTTTTTTGAGCCGGTTTCCTGGCCACAAGTGTGGACAGGTTCATTGCTGTTTGCTTTTCTTATCACCTCTGTATTTGCCACTGTCTATGCTTTCTGGGCGATGACAACCTTTCAAAATCGCACAACGCCAACCAGAGCGGCACTTATTTATACTCTTGAGCCAGTTTTTGCAGCACTATTTTCAATTTGGTTGGCTGGCGATCGGCTGACACCACTAGGCTGGTTCGGTGGTGGCCTTATTGTTTTCGGAATGATTTTTGCTGAGGCCTGGCCTATTTTTTATTCAAAGAAGGTCGTTCCAGACCCGCTGTAAAACAAGCAATATGTGAATTTCCTACCTTTAGTACTTTACTTACACCAAATATCAAGCCTATAATTAGCGGTTATTTAAACCATTAAAGCTGAGATTTTATGAAACAAAAAAATATCCGCAATTTTTCCATTATCGCCCACATTGACCACGGTAAATCGACCCTTGCTGATCGCTTGCTGGAGGCCACAGGTGCATTAACTGACCGGGAAAAGTCCGATCAGTACCTGGATAAGATGGAGTTAGAGAAAGAGCGTGGCATCACCATAAAAGCCCAATCAGTCAGACTTTCTTACAAGGCTAAGGATGGGCAGGATTATATCCTTAATTTGATTGATACACCTGGGCATGTCGATTTTTCTTACGAAGTTAGCCGTTCTCTGTCTGCCTGTGAAGGAGCGATGCTGGTTGTCGATGCAGCACAGGGAGTGGAAGCACAAACCCTGGCAAATGTTTACATGGCAATAGATCAGGATCTGGAAATTTTTCCGGTACTCAATAAGATTGATCTGCCCAGCGCAGAACCAGAACGGATTAAGGCCGAAGTTGAAGAAATTATCGGCATTGACACGAGTGAGGCTATTTTAGCCAGTGCAAAAGCGGGGATTGGAATTGATGATATTCTTGAGGCCATTGTTAAAAAAGTCCCAGCCCCACTTGGCGATCCAAATGCTCCGTTAAAAGCCCTGACCTTTGATTCCTGGTATGACTCCTATCAGGGCGTAATTGTACTGGTGCGAATTATCGATGGAACGGTTAAAAAGGGGGAGAAAATCAAATTGATGGCGACCGGCGGCGTTTATGAAGTGCAGAAAGTTGGCGCCTTCAGTCCGCATCCGATTGCATTGCCACAACTATCGGCCGGTGATGTTGGTTTTATTATTGCCGGCATCAAGGTTGTTGAAGATGCCAAAGTGGGAGATACCATTACCCATCTCCACAATCCGGCAGTTAAAGCACTCCCAGGTTATAAAGAAGTCAAGCCGATGGTTTTCTCAGGCCTGTATCCCATCGATGCTGCAGATTATGACAACTTGCGTGATGCCCTTGAAAAATTGCGCTTAAATGACGCATCCTTTTCTTTTGAACCCGAAAATTCACTTGCACTTGGTTTCGGTTTCCGCTGTGGTTTTCTTGGTTTGCTGCATATGGAGATTATTCAGGAGCGTCTGGAACGGGAATTTGGTGTTGAGCTGATTACGACAGCACCGACAGTTGTTTATAAGGTCACGACAACAAAAGGAGAATTATTGGAAGTTGAAAGTGCCAATATGCTTCCGGAATTACAGTTTATTGAAAAGATAGAAGAACCTTTT
The DNA here is from genome assembly GCA_033791385.1 of Desulfuromusa sp. Classification (GTDB taxonomy): domain Bacteria; phylum Desulfobacterota; class Desulfuromonadia; order Desulfuromonadales; family Geopsychrobacteraceae; genus Desulfuromusa. The sequence continues at coordinate 20,881 of JASJGU010000104.1, read as the reverse complement.
ATCCTCGCTTCAATTCATGTTCCAAACGAATTTGTCGGAGCTGTATTGAACTTATGTATCGAGAAGCGGGGCGTCCAGAGAGAGATTAAATATCTGACTGCCACGCGGGTGATGGTGGTCTATGAAATGCCTTTAAATGAAATTGTCCTTGATTTCTTTGATCGCTTGAAATCAGTGACCCGTGGTTATGCCTCTCTCGATTATGAGCATCTTGATTTTAGACTCAGTAAGCTGGTTCGTCTGAACGTATTGATTAATGGTGATGTTGTCGACGCGCTGTCTTTAATTGTGCATCAGGATAAGGCTCAATTTCGCGGCCGTGAACTGGTGTCCAAAATGAAGGAATATATCCCTCGTCAACAGTTTGAGGTCGCTATCCAGGCGGCTATCGGAACTAAAATTATTGCCCGATCAACGGTAAAAGCGTTAAGAAAGGATGTTACCGCCAAATGTTACGGTGGTGATATCACGCGAAAGCGCAAATTGCTGGAAAAACAAAAGGCCGGCAAAAAACGGATGAAGCTGGTAGGAAGTGTTCAGTTGCCCCAGGAAGCTTTCTTGGCAATCCTTAAAGTTAAAGAGTGATAGCGTCGTAAAAATGTCGCCCACCTGTGTTGCAGTAGTTTTTCAGGACCTTGGCATACATATTTGTGCCTTCGCCCCGGAAAAACTACTACGCCTTGATGGCCAAAATTTTAACTTAGCTATAAAACCTTAGAAGAGTGAGTTATGGCAATATTTAAAAAGAAAAAAGAGGCTGTCGGCCCTAAAAAGCCCTGGTATCGCGAATGGTCGGAGGCAATGATTGTTGCCGTTATTCTGGCATTAATAATCCGCACCTTTCTGTTCCAGGCTTTTAAAATTCCCTCTGGATCGATGTTGGATACCCTCTTAATTGGCGATCATCTGCTAGTTAACAAGTTTATCTATGGAACTAAAATTCCGGGTAGCAACGATCGCTATCTTTCGGTCAGGAATCCTGAGCGTGGCGATGTGATCGTTTTTGAATTTCCTGAAGATGCGGGCAAATCATATTTTAAACGACGGGATTTTATCAAGCGGGTAATCGGCCTGCCCGGTGATCTGATCGAAGTCAAGGCCAAGCAGGTTTATGTCAATGGCCAACCATTCAATGTCCCTCAGGAGCGGCATAAAGACCAGGAGATGATTCCATCCGTTGCCAGCCCACGTGATTTTGTTGGTCCGGTTAAGGTGCCTGAAGACAACTATTTTGTTATGGGTGATAATCGCGATTATTCATTTGACAGCCGTTTTTGGGGCTATGTGCATAAGTCCAAAATTAAAGGGCTGGCTTTTATAAAATATTGGTCATGGAATGCAAAAGGTGACCTGTTGCATAAAATCAGATTTAATCGTATTGGGCGACCGATAGACTGAGGCAACTTTAATCATTCAGCGGTTGACATTTTTACTGTACCGTTGTTAGATCCCTAAAGTTTAAATCGACTTAAATTAACCCTTTAATCCGATCCGAGAGATTGGCAAGGGAATACAAAAGTGAAAATACAATCAATACATTAATCAGAACACCTGCATAAGCAAACTGTGCAGGTGTTTTTTTGTGCCTGTTTTCTGACTAGGAGGACTGTATGGCGATGGAAACAATAGAAATTTTGGACTTGGATGGGGTTAATCGAGCTTTAACCCGAATTGCACATGAGATTCTAGAAAGAAACAAGGGGGTTGATGACCTGGCACTGATTGGCATCAGAACTGGTGGTGCTTATTTAGCCACACAATTGCAGCAGAAGATTGTCGAGATAGAGGGGAGTGATGTCCTTTTAGGCACTATAGATGTCACTATGTATAGAGATGACCTCGCCTCACGTAACAATCTTGCCGTTGGTCAGACCGATATACCGTTTCCGCTCGGTCAACGTAAAATTGTCCTGGTGGATGATGTTTTATTTACCGGTCGAACCATTCGTGCCGCAATGGATGCCATCATGGGTATTGGCCGTCCGGAAAATATCCAATTGGCTATTTTGGTGGATCGTGGTCACCGTGAATTGCCAATTCGTCCAGATTACATTGGTCGCAATCTGCCAACTGCCCGAAATGAACAGATTAAGGTTGATTTTGACGACCAAAATGCGGCTCAGACGGTTCATTTACTTAGAAATTGATGTGGAGGTCATAGCATGTTTTTCAATCCGAAGCATATCCTTGGAATCAAGAACCTGACGGTTGAAGAGATCAACTTTATTCTTGATACGGCTGAAAGCTTTAAAGAAATCAACTCACGACAAATCAAAAAAGTACCGACCCTGCGCGGTAAAACTATTATTAACCTGTTCTTTGAAGCCAGTACTCGAACCCGAACTTCTTTTGAAATTGCCGGGAAGCGCCTGTCTGCAGATACGGTCAATATCAGTGCCTCATCCTCCTCGGTGGTTAAGGGTGAAACTCTTGAAGATACCGCACATAATATTGAGGCAATGCACCCTGATATCATCGTTATGCGCCATAGCGCCTCAGGAGCCTGTGATTATCTGGCCGAAAGATTGAAATGCTCGGTAATCAATGCCGGTGACGGAACCCATGAACATCCGAGTCAGGCTCTTCTTGATGCTTTTACGATCCGTCAGCATAAAGGTGAAATCAAAGGACTCACAGTGGCTATTGCCGGTGATGTGACTCATAGTCGTGTCGTACGATCCAATATCTACTGTCTCAATAAGCTGGGGGCTAAAGTCAAAATAGTCGGACCGCGAACGATGTTACCACCTGGTCTTGAAAAACTCGGCTGTGAAGTCCATCATAACCTTAAAGACGCGATAGCTGATGCTGATTGTATTATGATGCTCCGGATTCAGCAGGAGCGGCAGGGAAAAACCTTGATCCCGTCGTTACGTGAATACTCCAGGTTTTTTGGTTTGAATGAAAACAACTTAAAACTGGCCAAAGAGGATGCCATTGTCATGCACCCGGGGCCGATGAACCGTGGCGTTGAAATTTCATCAGCAGTTGCCGATGGCAAACAGAATGTTATTCTCGATCAGGTTGAGAATGGTGTCTCGGTCCGTATGGCCCTTTTATATCTGGTTGCGGGTGGTGAAAAACTTCAGGGTAACTGATAAAAATAGAGAGGGTAAAATATGAAAGTTTTGATAAAAAACGGTCGTATCATTGATCCGGCAAACAAGATTGATACAGTCCTAGATATTTTAATCGAAGATGGGAAAATTATAAAAGTTGCTGCAGCGATCACCGTTGATGCCGTTGATTCGATAGAGACAATTGATGCCACAGGGTTACTGGTCACTCCAGGAATGGTAGATATTCATACCCATCTACGCGATCCCGGTCAGGAATACAAAGAAGATATTATCTCCGGAACCCGCGCCGCTGCTGCTGGTGGTGTGACTTCATTGGCCTGTATGCCGAACACCAGCCCGGTTAACGATTCTCTGGCGATCACAAAATACATTATTGCTAAAGCAAAAGAGCAGGGGAGTGCGAACGTTTTCCCGATTGCCTGTATCAGTAAAGGGATGAAGGGTGAAATTCTTGCGGAGATGGGTGAACTGAAAGAAGGCGGTTGTGTTGGCTTTTCAGATGATGGAGTGCCGGTTTCCAATGGTGAGCTGATGCGTCGTGCGTTTGAATACGCAGATACTTTTGCTATGCCTATTATTACCCATTCCGAAGATCTTTCATTGGTTGGCACAGGTTGTATGAACGAAGGTCCGGTTGCTACAGAACTGGGCCTGAAGGGAATCCCTTGGGTTGCCGAAGATGCGGCAACTGCTCGTGATATTATGTTGGCCGAATTTACTACTGGACGCTTGCACGTCTGTCACGTTTCAACCAAGGGAAGTGTGGATTTGGTACGTCAGGCAAAAGCACGTGGCGTTAGAGTCAGTTGCGAAGCCGCGCCACACCATTTCACCCTGACCGATGAAGCAGTTCGCGGCTACAATACCAATGCTAAAATGAATCCGCCTTTGCGCAGCCAGGAAGATGTCGATGCAGTGCGTGCTGGTTTGGCCGATGGCACCATTGATGCTATCGCAACCGATCACGCACCACACCATTATGATGAAAAGAATGTTGAGTTTGCCGTTGCCATGAATGGAATTATTGGTCTGGAATCGTTATTGCCATTAAGTTTAAAATTGGTTGAAGATGGCGTCATCGACCTGAATCGTATGATTTCGCTCTTAACCTTTCAGCCAGCCAAGGTTATAGGAATAGATCGTGGCACTTTGTCGGTCGGTGCTATTGCTGATATCGCCTTGATTGATCCACAACTTGAGTGGGAATTAACGCTGGAAGGGCTCCTTTCCAAAAGCAAAAACACCCCTTTTGTTGGGTGGAAAATGAAAGGGGCTGCAGTCAGAACTTTATTAGCCGGAAAAACAGTCTTTGAGAGATCATTGTAACTATTCAGCACGTTTTCTAGTAAAATCGGGACTGTCCCAAGAGTCATCGGGTCTGTCCCGGCTTTACTGAATAATCATAGGTAATCCTTTTAAATCATTACTATAGATACAGTAACTTCATGTAAATAATTAACTATAGAGGCCTCAATGAAAGCAGTTTTAGCTCTTGCCGATGGTAAGTATTTTATTGGAAAAGCACTGGGTGCAGTTGGTGAAGTAACGGGGGAAGTGGTTTTTAATACCAGCATGACCGGCTATCAAGAAATTCTGACTGACCCTTCCTATCATGGCGAAATTGTCACCATGACCTATCCCCAGATTGGAAATTACGGAGTTAATCCTGAAGATGTCGAGTCAGGTCGTCCCTTTCTGTCCGGGTTTGTCGTCAAAGAATCGTGTCCCTTCCCAAGTAATTTTCGTTCGGCGATGAGTCTTGATGATTATCTCAAAGACAATAACATTGTCAGTATTGAAGGAGTCGATACGCGGGCGCTGGTGCGCCATATCCGGACCGTTGGTGCACAGACAGGAATCATTTCATCTACAGATCTCGACCCGGACAGTTTGATTGAGAAAGCCCGCCGGGCTCCTTCTATCGTTGGCCGTGATTTAGTCAAAGAAGTCACCTGCCAGGAGCCTTATCAGTCAACCGAAGGAGTCTGGACATTGGGCGAGGGTTATGCTGATTGCAGTCAGACAAAGCCCCTTTACAAAGTAATTGCTTATGATTTTGGCATCAAGCGCAATATTTTACGCAATCTAACCTCTATCGGCTGTAATGTAACAGTCGTTCCCGCAGAAACCCCGGCTGAAGTTGTCTTAAGTATGAAACCTGACGGCGTGTTCTTGAGTAATGGACCGGGAGATCCGGAACCATTGCATTATGCGCAGGAGAATATCCGTAAGTTGCTCAATAAGGTGCCGATTTTCGGCATTTGTCTCGGTCATCAGTTGCTCTCAATTGCCGTTGGAGGTCGAACTTATAAACTGAAGTTCGGCCATCGTGGCGGCAATCAACCGGTTCTGGATTACAAACGGCAACGGGTTGAAATAACGTCACAGAACCATGGCTTTGCCGTGGATGAAAAAAGTTTAGCCGGGCAAGTCAAGGTGACCCATATCAACCTGAATGATAATACTGTCGAAGGGATTCAACACCTGTCTGCACCAGCTTTCTCGGTTCAATATCACCCCGAAGCATCTCCAGGGCCACATGATGCTAAATACTTATTTGAGCGTTTTGTTGAAATGATGAAAAAACATAAAAGAGGGATCAACCATGCCGAAGCGTAAAGACATTAAAAAGATTCTGATTATCGGCGCTGGTCCCATTGTTATAGGTCAGGCCTGCGAGTTTGACTATTCTGGAACGCAAGCCTGTAAAGCGTTAAAAGAAGAAGGTTATCAGGTCGTCCTGCTTAATTCCAATCCGGCGACTATCATGACCGATCCCGATTTTGCTGATCGAACCTATATCGAACCGGTCACCCCTGAAGTCCTCACTCAAATCATTATAAAAGAACGCCCTGACGCTTTGTTGCCGACCATGGGCGGCCAGACTGCACTGAATACGGCGGTATCCGTCGCGGAAGCTGGAGTTCTGGAACAATACAATGTTGAGTTAATTGGCGCAAAACTTGACTCGATTAAAAAAGCTGAAGACCGCACTCTGTTTAAACAGGCCATGCAAACAATTGACATTGCTGTTCCACGGTCAGGTTTGGCACACAATTTCAATGAGGCCATGGAGGTCATAGAAGATATCGGCTTTCCTGCGATTATTCGGCCATCATTTACCCTTGGCGGCACTGGTGGCGGTATCGCCTATAACCGCGAAGAATACACCCGAATGGCCATTGCCGGAATTGATGCTTCTCCAACCAGTGAAATTTTGATTGAAGAGTCAATCATCGGCTGGAAAGAGTATGAACTGGAAGTGATGCGTGACATTGCTGACAATGTTGTCATCATTTGTTCGATCGAAAACCTTGATGCTATGGGTGTACATACGGGAGATTCTATTACCATTGCCCCGGCTCAGACCTTGACCGACAAGGAATATCAGCTGCTGCGTGATGCCTCCCTGAAAATTATCCGGGAGATCGGGGTTGAGACCGGCGGATCCAATATCCAGTTTGGAATTAACCCGAAAGATGGCCGGATGGTGGTCATCGAAATGAATCCCCGGGTTTCTCGTTCTTCTGCTCTGGCGTCAAAGGCCACTGGCTTCCCGATTGCTAAAATTGCTGCTAAATTAGCTGTAGGTTATCGCCTTGATGAGATCCAAAACGACATAACTCGCGAAACTCTCGCTTCTTTTGAGCCCACAATTGACTATGTTGTTACCAAAATTCCTCGCTTTACCTTCGAAAAATTTCCCCAGTCAGATGCGACCCTGACAACGCAGATGAAGTCAGTCGGGGAGGCAATGGCGATTGGTCGAACCTTTAAAGAAAGTTTGCAGAAAGCGCTCCGTTCTCTGGAAATTGATTCTTACGGTTTAGAAAGCCGGATTTTTAGAAATCCAGCGGATTACGTTCGCAGCTTAACAACTCGCGAACATGATGAACTTGTTTCTAAGCTGCAGATTCCCAGTTGGGAGAGAATGTGGTATTTGGCTGATGCGATTCGAGCTGGATTCAGTATTGAGCAGATCCACCAGTTAAGTGGAATAGACCCATGGTTTCTGTCAAATATCGCTCAAATAGTTGAAATGGAATCAGTTCTATTGACCCATAAGGATCAGCTGAATACCGATGATCAGGACTTCATCGAGCTACTGCGTGAAGCAAAACAATATGGTTTTTCTGACCGACGGTTAGCCTTCCTTTGGGGCATTACTGAAAATGATATTCGGGACATGCGCCACAAATTAACCGTTCTCCCGGTTTATAAGCGCGTAGATACTTGCGGCGCTGAGTTTGAGGCGTTTACCCCCTATTTTTATTCCACTTATGAGACTGAATGTGAAGCCGCACCAACTGGTAAGCGTAAAATCATCATTCTTGGTGGTGGACCGAACCGGATTGGTCAGGGGATTGAATTTGACTACTGCTGTGTCCACGGCGCATTTTCTCTGGCTGCTGCCGGGTTTGAAACCATTATGGTTAACTGCAATCCAGAGACAGTATCAACCGATTATGATACCTCCGATCGGCTCTATTTTGAGCCACTTACTCTGGAAGATGTTCTGGCGATTGTTGATATAGAGAAACCGGCAGGGGTGATTGTTCAATATGGTGGACAGACCCCTTTGAAACTTGCAATGGCGCTGGAAAAAGCTGGGGTTCCCATTATTGGAACCTCTCCTGATGCGATCGACAGGGCCGAAGATCGTGAACGTTTTCAGGCATTAGTCAATAAACTCAATCTTCTTCAGCCGCAGAACGGAATGGCCCGGACGTTTGATGAGGCTGAGCTGATTGCTGAGCGGATCGGCTACCCAGTGGTGGTAAGACCTTCTTATGTTTTGGGTGGTCGTGCCATGGAAATTGTTTATAATGCCGAACGTTTACGCGACTATATGAAAAACGTTGTTAAAGCATCACCTGAACATCCGATTCTGGTTGATAAATTTTTACAGAATGCCATTGAGGTTGATGTTGATGCTCTGGCAGATGGAGTTGATGTCGTCATCGGCGGAATTATGCAGCATATAGAGGAAGCTGGCATTCACTCGGGGGATTCTGCTTGTACCCTTCCACCATTTTCATTGTCGGATGAAATAGTTGCTGAAATCCGTCGACAGACTATCGAGCTGGCACTTGAATTAAAAGTCATCGGCCTGATGAATATTCAGTTTGCGGTCAAGGATGGTGAGGTCTATCTGCTTGAAGTTAACCCGCGCGCCAGCCGCACTGTTCCGTTTGTCTCCAAAGCAACCGGCCGCCCTCTGGCACAGATTGCTGCAAAAGTGATGGCGGGTCAAAGCCTGGCTGAACTGAAAGTTTTCGGCGAGATTATTCCTGATTATATTTCGGTCAAAGAAGCAGTTTTCCCGTTTGTTAAATTTCCCGGTGTTGATACCTTACTTGGCCCAGAGATGAAATCAACTGGTGAAGTTATGGGCATCGATTATGATCTTGGAAATGCTTATGCAAAATCACAGTTGGGCGCCGGGGTTAAACTCCCACGCAGTGGAAAAATCTTTATCAGTGTCAAAGACGCCGATAAGGAACAGATTCTTGAACCAGTAAAGAAGCTGATTTCTGCCGGATTTTCAATTGTTGCAACCAGCGGTACGGCAACTTACCTGAATCAACAGGGAGTTGACGCCGAACGAATCAACAAGGTTAAAGAAGGGCGTCCACACTGTGTCGATGCGATCAAGAGCGGTGAAATATGCCTGGTATTCAATACCACAATGGGTGCTGAATCAATAACTGATTCCTACTCTATCCGGCGTTCAGTTATTATCTATGAAATTGCCTATTTCACCACCATGGAAGGGATTAAAGCGGGAACGGACGGGATTCTCGCTATGCTGCGAGAAAATCTTGACGTTAAGCCATTACAAGAGTATTATTCCGCAAGTTGATGACAGACGAAAATAGAGTAATAACCCAGTGGGCGGTTTTTCCGTCCACTGTTTTTTTTGAGGAGTAACCACGTTATGGATGAATCGGTTCCTATGACAACAGAGGGACATCAGCGTTTACAAGACGAATTAAAACAACTGGTACGGTTTGAGCGCCCGAAGGTTGTGCAAGATATTGCCGAGGCACGCGCCCATGGTGATCTTTCGGAAAATGCTGAATATGATGCAGCCAAAGACCGTCAAGGTTTTGTCGAAGGGCGGATCAAAGAGCTGAACCATAAAATTGCCGTGGCACAGGTCATTGATCCAACCAGCATAAAAAGCGACAAAATTGTCTTTGGTGCTAAAGTCACCCTGTTCGATATAGATACTGAAAAAGAAGTCACTTACCAGATTGTTGGTGTCGATGAAGCTGATATCAAAGTTGGTAAGATTTCTATCAGTTCTCCAGTCGGTCGAGCCCTGGTCGGCCACAGGGTTGATGAAGAAGTGAATATCAATGTTCCATCAGGGGTTAAGGTTTATGAAGTAACACATATCGAATACAGCTGATGGCGTTGCAAAAAGTCCGATCTCCGGTGTTATAGCAGTTTTTCATGACCTTGACATACAATGTATGCCTTCACCCCTGAAAAACCACTACGCCTAGGAGATCGAAATTTTTGCTAAGCCATCTGATATATTTTTTTACGGGGCATTGCCATGATGGCGATGCCCCGTTTTTCTTGCTTTTTATGGGTGATTCTGTGAATATCAGTGCAATATTTCTAAGCTTGTTGTCTCAATCAAGGAGGTAATAATGACCCCTAAAATCACCAAAGATATGACTTGTTATCAGATATTACAAATGAGCCCGGAGGTGGCCAAAGTTTTGGACCAATTTAATTTGGATTGTGGGGAATGTCTCGGGGCAACCAGTGAATCTATCGCTCAAGGTGTCAGGGCTCATGGTCTAGATCTCGATGAAATTCTTGCCGCACTGAATGCAATTTTTGAAGATTGAGCCTGCTGCATGTCGGCTCATAATTCATCCGATGACCATCATCCCGCACTTAACAAAAGGCTCGACATCCTTCGTGGTGTCGGGCCGCGAATGCTTCCCAAACTACAAAAACTTGGCCTGAAAACGATTGAAGATGCCCTCTATCATCTTCCAATCAGATATGAAGACCGGCGTCAGTTCAAAAGCATCAACCAATTAACCGATAACCAGCAAGAAGTTTTTGTCGGATCTGTCCTGGCTTCGGGCGAATCCGTCACGACTCGCAGCCGTCGACGTATTTATGAAGTTATTGTCGGTGATACTACCGGCAAAATTTCATTGAAATGGTTTCGCTACCGTAAGCCTTGGCTGCAAAAACGCTTTCCGATTGGTCAAAAGGCCGTTTTTATTGGTGAAATTAAGCGTTTTGCTGCAATTCGTGAAATTCACCATCCCGATTCCGAGTTAATCAATTCTGATCAGGATCTACAGCAGTTATTGAAGTCAGATCCCCTGAGTTTTGGCAGAATTCTTCCAGTCTATGCCCTCACTGAGGGGCTGACGCAAAAACAGGCTCGTAAAGTCTGGCATCAGCTGATAGAGGAAAATGCCGACTATGCTCCAAGTTGTATCCCGACGAATGTTCAGCAGAAATATCATTTAATGACAGTTCCTGAAGCCATGAAACAAGTTCACTGGCCGGATGAATCAGTCAGCTTAGATGATTTGGAGAAAGGGCGAGGTAAAGCTCGATACTCACTGGTGTTTGATGAATTCTTTTATCTGGAACTGGGTCTGGCACTAAAAAGGGCAGGGGTGCAACTGGAAGAGGGGATCGCTTTTAAGTTTACCCACAAGTATACAATTCCACTCAATAAAATGTTGCCTTTTAAGTTAACCGACGCGCAACGGCGGGTACTCGGAGAAATTAAACACGACATGATGTCTCCACATCCGATGCACCGCTTGCTGCAGGGGGATGTCGGAAGTGGAAAAACCCTTGTCGCACTGATGGCTGCATTGATTGCCATAGAAAACCAGGCTCAGGTCGCAGTTGTTGCGCCGACAGAAATTCTTGCTGAGCAACATTACCGCACCTTCAGCACCTGGCTCGAAAAGCTCGGCTTGAAAGCCGGATTACTGTTGGGAGGAATGCCCGTTGCGGTCAAGCGTGAAGCTTTGCAACAGATTGCCCAGGGTCAAATAGATCTCGTGGTCGGAACCCATGCCGTCCTGCAGGAAGGGGTTGAATTTCATCGTCTCGGGCTGGGTATTGTTGATGAACAACATCGCTTTGGGGTTCGTCAACGCAGTCTTTTAAAGCATAAAGGGGCGAATCCTGACATGCTGGTGATGACTGCGACCCCCATTCCAAGGACATTATCAATGACCCTGTACGGGGATCTTTCTGTCTCGGTGATTGATCAATTGCCACCGGGAAGGAAGCCGATCACCACCAGACGATTCAGCTCTTCTCAGCGAGAACAGGCCTACCGATTGATACAGCAGGAGTTGCAGCAAGGAAGGCAAGCCTATGTAGTTTATCCGCTGGTTGAAGAATCGGAAAAAAGCGATTTGCAGGCCGCAACCGTTGCGGCAGCATCTTTTGCAAAAGATATTTTCCCCGAATTTAATGTCGGCCTTCTCCATGGTCAGATGAAAACTGCCGATAAAGATGCCGTGATGAATTCATTCCGTCATGGTGATGTCCAGTTGCTTATATCAACAACTGTGATAGAAGTCGGAGTGGATGTGCCGAATGCGACAGTTATGATGATCGAACATGCTGACCGTTTTGGTCTTTCACAATTGCACCAGTTGCGCGGTCGCGTCGGTCGGGGGGCAGATAAAAGTTATTGTTTGTTGATTCCTTCTGAACATTATAGCGAAGATGCGGCACGCAGATTACGAGTTATGGTTGAAACAGAAGACGGATTCCGCATTGCAGAAGAAGACCTGGAAATACGTGGGCCCGGTGACTTTCTCGGAACCCGGCAGGCAGGGCTTCCTGATTTTCGTGTTGCCAGCCTGTTGAAAGATATTCGCATCCTCGAAGCGGCCCGACAGGAAGCTTTTGCATATGTGCAAAAAACCAATCAATTAAGAACCGAGGAGGCAGAACCGGTTAAAAGAGAGCTGCTGCGCCGCTGGGGGGGCAGGTTGGAATTAGCAGTAATTGGATGAAAAATATCTGTAGGCTGAAGGGGTTTAGGCTTTTATAGTTTAAACCTGACAGCCTAAATACCTTCAGCCTCATTTTGCTATTTAAAGGAGATAACCATGCAAGCAATACAGGTTCACCAGTTTGGCAGTCCAGATGTGATGAAACTTGAACAAATTCAAGGTCTTACACCAGGAAAAAAACAATTAAAAATTGCAGTTAAAGCCATTGGGGTCAACCCGGTTGATACTTACATTCGGGCTGGGATATATCCGATAAAACCGAACCTTCCATATACTCCGGGGATGGATGCTGCTGGAATCATTACGGAAATTGGCCCAGAGGTGAGTCACAGAAAGGTCGGCGATCGAGTTTATATTTGTGGCTGTGTGACCGGAAGTTATGCGGAAACTCTCATTTGTGAAGAAGATCAGGCCTATATTCTCCCAGAAAATATAAGTTTCAGTTCTGGAGCAGCACTAGGAGTGCCATATAGTACAGCTGATTTTGCATTAAACTACCGGGCTCATGCATTACCTGGGGAAACGTTACTGATTCATGGTGCCAGTGGTGCTGTTGGAGTTGCAGCTATTCAAATAGCAAAAGCTAACGGTTTACGTGTTATTGGTACTGCGGGTACCGAACAAGGGCTGAAACTTATCAAGGATCAGGGAGTTATAGCGGCACTGAACCATAATACCGAAAATTATCTCGATACGATTGAAGAACTGACATGTGGTCAAGGTGTCGATGTCATCCTGGAAATGCTTGCGAATGTCAATCTGGATAAAGACCTCAAGCTGCTTGCTAAGTTTGGTCGAGTCGTTGTGATTGGTAATCGCGGCAGGATTGAAATTGATCCACGTGACACAATGGGGAAAAATGCATCGATACTTGGTATGTCTTTGTTCAGTGCCGACGTAAAAGAGCTCAATCAGATCCATGCAGCTATTAAAGCGGGGTTGATTGATGGCCGCTACAAACCGATTATCCATTCTGAATTGCCGCTTGCAGATGCCGACAAGGCTCATGATCTGGTTATGCTAGATGGGGTGAACGGGAAGATCATTCTGATCCCGTGATAATTACATCCATGGAGAATACAGTTTAGTTTACATAATATATATTATGCGACGTTAGGTCTCCACCAACCCATAGCGAGGTCAGCTCATGACCTCGCTTCTTCACCATCTGCACGACTCTCTCAAGGTCACCCCTCTCGAAGATAATAAAACTCGAATAACGCGGTATTAGCGGGAAATTGGCCTTTGACCGTAACTCCAGAGATTTAAAACAACCTGCCCAACACATTGATGCCCATCGTTGCGGACTGGTTTCTACGGCTGTGCTAAACTTTCTTATGTTCTGTTCCCTTTCAACTGTTTGTTGCATGCTACAAACTGGACACGTGCCCTTGCACCAAAAGATAATTAGGATACAAGTGGCAATCTATTTTGATTAGCGAACCCTTTGAAAACTTTGGTTGAGCATGAAAAAGAATCCAGACATAACGTTTCATGATTACAAGCAGGCTGTTGTTACCGTTCAGCAAGCACATGGGAAGCTTCCGCTATCATCCAATGCGCAATTGCCATTCACGCTGACGAAATTCGAAAGCATGAACGAGTCGGCCCAGGTAAACTACGCTCACCGGCATGATTTCTATGAAGTTCTGTATATTTGCGAGGGCGAAGGAACCCATGTCATCGATTTTGAGCCGTACCCCATTCAACCTTTTACATTCTATTTTCTCTCAAAAGATCAGATCCATTTCTGGCAATTGGAAAAACCCTTGAAAGGTTATGCCCTGCTGTTCCCTGAAGAGTTTCTCGGGGCACCGTCATCGAATATTATCAGAGCCCATGATTTCGATTTTTTTCATCATGTTGGGCAAACCCCACTTCTGGCGATCGGTCAGGAACAGGTTCCGAAGATCAACGGTTTGCTTGAAGAGATTGCGCTGGAATTTGATGATGAAAATGCACGAAGCCTTTCGGTCCTACGCGCCTATCTGCATATTCTGCTGACCAAGCTTAATCGCTTGTACCTTGCAGAGCACCCCGATGAACACTCTGCGACCACGGCATCACTGGTGCGTCAATTTGAACAACTGGTGTCGGAACATTTTCTCGTAGAGCATTCCGTTCAGGATTACGCCAGGAGAATCGGGATCAGCGCCAGTCACCTCAGAGACACTGTCAAAACGATCACCGGATATGCGCCGGGGCAGATAATCCGCCAAAAGTTGATCCTTGAGGCGAAACGCTTGCTGGCCCATAGCAATGTCACCATCGCCGAGATCGGCTATCGGTTAAACTTCGAAGATCCATCCTACTTCGGGCGGCTCTTTAAGCGGGAAACCGGACTGAGTCCCGCCGCTTTCCGCAAGCAAGTGCGGGAGCAATATCAGATTGTTTAGGAATAAGCCCCTCCCTCTGCCACAACAAAACTCAGTCACATAAATAGCGAATCCGCGAAAAGTACCAGAATACCCGTGTTGTGTCTCTTCATGGTTTTCTCCCGATATTGTCTAATCGGTTCATCGATTGAACAAACCACAGAGAAAAGGAGTAAACATAATGAAAGGGAAAACTATGAAAACCCAACTGACGACACTCTCGGTTCTCGCAGCACTGATGGTTTCAGGAACGACCGCTTACGCACAAAACGATGTAAACCTGAATGCGAAAGTTTATCAAATCGAAACCAGGCTGGATAATTATATGCGTCCTACGACATTTACCCCGACGGAAGCAGCCCCTGTAAATGGTGCTATTACTGAAAATATCGTGACGACAACTCAGAATATCCTAAATAAAGAAGCACCATTTCTTAAAAAAGGGCTGGTGAAGCCTGTCGGTGAAGAGCAATTCAGCGCATGGGAGCTTGTCAGTGATGAGGGTGGTTCAACACACAATCAAACCGCCCCGAATCCTTTAACCTATTATGCCGCCGGCGCTTCTTCAAGCCTGTTAACACAAACGGAAAGGTTTATTCAGATACAGGAACTGGACGTTGAAGAAGTAAAAGTCGAATCAAAAATCTTTTTCCGGTGGTCCGATCCGATGAGCGCTAACTGGTCCGGCTATACGGACAAAGTCGTTTCCAACATCATTATTAAAAGTAATGAGTCCCCTGAGAAGATAAAAGAGTTAAAAGATAAAACCCTTAAAGCTTGGGCCGTTGGTGAAGGCTTGGCAAATAAAACCACAATCGATGTCGGAATCCTCATCAATGCGGATGAATGGGCCGGACTTGAAGCTCGTCCCGGAAAAGTAGAGTCACCTATTTCTATCGATAACAGCCGCGCTATCACCAATGTAACACCTGATTTAAAGCTGCAAACGGTCGAGATTGAAAAGGATCTGGCTGTGGATATGCATCACTTCCCAAATCCATTCATCTTTACAGAAATTGCTGTAGCGGAATCGGCACACGATGAACAAAGACCTTACATGCACAAAATCAGAGCGAAATCTTTGACTGAAAACTACGAAACCTGGGAACTCTATGCGGACGACAGTCGTGGATACGAGGGCACCGATAAGGCGCCGACATCGAGAGACTATTTTACCGCCGGGACCTCTTTTTGCCTGATGAGTCAACTTACTGCCAACAAAATGTATATGCAAAAGCAGGGCATCAACATCGATGACTTCAGAGTTGAGCACCAGTTCAACTACCAGCAAGATAATTTCATGACCCCGACAATGACAGGTCATCTTGATGATGTCATCACAAGAGTCATCGTAAAAAGTGAAGCAGAGAAAGAGACGCTGACGGATTATGCGAAGCAAGCTCTCCGTATGTGCTTTGCCGGTGAAGGCATCCAAAACCAAACCGCTATGGAATCAAATATTTATCTGAATGGAAAAATAGTTAAATAGAGTCAGCAGACATATAAAACTCATGCAGTCAGTGGTGTTAAACGCGAACAACTTTAACTCCACTGACTGCAATATCTCCAATTTACCATGATGATTGAGTTCTCAGCTGATCAGAACCGCCATTCGGCGTTCATGCTGACAAAATTAACTGCCGTGTTTTTGTAGTTGCCCGAAACCCGTCCGGCCAGGTTTGAGCGTTCAATATCCATCTCCAGATCGCCGGACGTCAGGCCGATCGAGAATACGGTTAATCGCCATCTTCTGTTCCAGCATCCCATAAGCCATCGACACCCCTGCCCCCACTGAGAACTGATCGTTGACCTGCCAGGCACCGGCCGGTTGGATGTAGGTCGCCTGCAAGGTCACTTCCTGCACATAATATCGACCGACCCAGTCATCCGGATAATCGAGGGCAACCGGGATTTTGTTAAAATTTAGCATTTAAAAAGGTGTTCCGGTGACGGGCCGATTTCACCCTTCAAGAATAGCTAGAATATGGTTTAAAATATTTAACAGATGAAGGTTTGGATCTAAAACCATCTGTGTGAACTACGGCTCATAATTACATGGAAAAGTTGCCAATCTGCAACACATCTGAAAAAAAACCATTCCAGTAAAATATAATCAGTGTAAGTTTGGGCACTTAGACTTCCATCAAAATTGGCTGAAGTTTTGCATTGAATGACTAGGTATTCGAGTATCTGAACAGATTAATGGATAGATGAATGCATCTTCAGCGCACCCTTGAAGGGTAAAATAAGTTGTCTAAAGAGGAAAATATATTGAAAAAGATTTTTGCTATTTTTCTAGTTTTTGCCTTAGTTTTTGGCCTTGGCGTTTCGATAGCCGGTGCTGAAATCTACTACTCTGGCAATGCGGGCATCGTTTCTGCTCAAAATTCTGATATTGACGACGGTTCTGACGCTGGTAAATTAAGCTTCGATGATGGCTTTGCAGCTACGGGCGCTCTTGGCCAAACTATTGGCAGTGCTGGTCGTGTCGAGGTTGAGTTGGGTTACAGGAACAACAATATTGATAAAATTAAGATTGATGGTCTTGGAGTTGCTGTTAGTGGGGATGTTACCACTCTCTCCCTGATGGGCAATACCTATTATGACTTTGCTACTGGAAGTAACCTCACACCTTTTATCGGGGCAGGTATTGGAGTTGCTAATATCAAGGCAGATATGGATCTTATTGGCAATGAGGACGATACCGTATTCGCTTACCAGATCGCTGCCGGCGGGAGTTTGGCTATCAATAAAAACTTGAGCGTCGATCTACAGTATCGTTACTTTGGCACCGCCGATCCTGACTTTGATGGTCTAGAGGCTGAATATAATACTCATAACCTGATGATCGGTCTGCGGCTCACCTTTTAATAACCGTGATCAAGGCTTAAATAGCAAACCGGGTATCCTTCTGTTAGATACGCCATAAATAAATTCTCCGCGTAATTCAAAATAAATCTCACGCAAGATCGCGGGGTGGCACCCCCCGCTCGTCGCCCTACTCTCTTGTCGTGCCACAAATAAGTAAGTAGAAAAAACATATGATGTTTCAAAAGTAAAATCAAGCTGGTCGCTTGGCTTTAGGTAGCCCCTTCACCACCAGAGCATAGGAATCGTCAATCATCGAAAGGATCTCGGTATCAGCAATAGAGCCATCGAGGATGATGGTGTTCCAGTGGCGTTTATTCATATAGTACCCTGGCAGGATAGCCGGGCAGATCTCGCGCAAAATCTCAGCCTTGGCGGGATCACATTTGAGGTTCAAGCGCAATGGATCATCGTTTAAACCGACCAGGGCGAACATCTTGCCGCTGACCTTGCTCACCAAGGTGACAGCATCAAAGGGAAATTCCTCGACCGCACCGGTCTTTGACAGAAGGTAACTTTTTAAGGTGTTGAAATCCATTTATTACCTCCTTTCTTATCGACAACATAACTCTGATCAATCTTTTCTCATTTCTCCGCAGACACCTTTTTTACCTGCACTTTGACCGACGTCGGGCTGATTTTGTCGATTTCAAGATTGCCCGGCAGCATCATCAGGGAGCTGTTCAATGAATAAGTCTGCCTCCCCAGGCTGGTCAGTGTTCCATCCAGAGGGATCAGCAGAACGTCAGGGCGCAGCTTGAACAGTTCCCGCCTCTCGCCGGTTAATGACACCGAAGCTTTGGGCGGCGTAACGGATACAAATTCGAACCCGTCGGGGATATTCTGGACTTCAACCGGAATCTCAAAGACCATGGTGACGACAGAGGAACCGGGAACCAGAACCAGCCAGACAACAGCGGTAATGATCACCGAGAAAACCAGCCGCAGTACCATTCTGAGGTAGGATCGGTAACGTTGCCGGCCACTCTCCCGCGAATCCAGATCTGCACTGAAGTCGGAAATTTGCTGAAGCAACACCTGGCTGTCCGAGATATTCTCCAGAATACCATCCTTGGCCACCGAGATACTGCCACTCTCTTCTGACACCACCAGGATCAGGGCATCAGATTTTTCGGATAACCCGATGGCCGCGGCATGACGGGTGCCTCTTTCCTGCACCTGCTCGTCATGCTCCGTTAGCGGCAGCCGACTGCCGAACCGTTCGATACGGTCTCCACGGAATACCATAGCACCGTCATGGCCGGGAGATTCAGGATCAAACAGACTTAACAGCAACGGCCGGCTAATAACGCCATTCAGACTGGTCCCTGCGGTGATAAGACCATCCAGGACAATCTGTCCGGGAAGGATGATCAAGGCTCCCCAGCGCCGTTCTGAAAGTTCATAAACAATCCTGACCAGCAGTTCCGGGACACTCCCCTGCCCCGGCAGTGATTTTGTCCGGCGTCTGAAAACCAGATTGAACAGTTCGTCCAGTACTCGCCGGATCTCGTTCTGATAGATCACCACTACAATCAGGATGACCACAGCGGACAGCCCCTGCAGAATATTGACCGTCAGGTTAAATTCCAGCTCATGCGCCAGCAGCAGAATCAGCCCGTAGCCAACCAGCCCGGCGCCGATCTTCCAGGTTCTGCGGGCGCGAAAAATGGAGAACAGAAACCAGATGATCGCGGAGGAAAAAGCGATATCAACAAAGTCCAGAAAGCGGATTTCTTTCAGCAGGGCCAGATAGTTCAGAAACATAAGTGAGCTCTCTCAAGCGAGATATACAGACAGTTAGTTATCAGCAATTCTACCATCTGCGAAGAGCAATAGAAGACCAGATAATAAAATAATCTACATGGTCTCCGCAACAGTATGACCATGACTTGGAAGCGGTTGAATCATTTCAGAAAGTTTTTCCACCTGCGGAGGTTATTTGATTTCAAGTTTCTTAACTCTCGTTTTTAGGTTGAATATTGTGTCCCCCGAACTACCCGTCGGGTTCATGGAATTGCATGGATATAAACCGCAAAATAGTGGCAGGAACTTCCCGCCAGAACAAAAAGATGCCAGATCGCGTGATGAAATCGCAGTCGTTTCCAGGCGTAAAAAATCAGCCCGGAACTGTAAAACAGCCCCCCCGTAAACAACAGTAGCAATCCTGCCGCGGGGATCAAATCAATCGCGGGCTTGATGACAATTACGATCATCCAACCCATTATCAGATAGCTCAGAGGCCCCAGTATCTTGAAACGATCAATAAAGAAAACTTTAAAAACAATCCCCAGAACCGCCACTCCCCACACCGTGGCAAACAATGTCCATCCCCAGTTACCGCGCAGGAAAACCAGAGCAAAGGGTGTGTAGGTTCCGGCGATAAGGAGATAGATTGTCGCGTGATCGAGGATTTTGAACAGCTTTCCAAGGCGCGCATCGTATTTAAAGATATGATACAGCGTAAACACCGCGTAGGAGATGACCAGGCTCATTCCATAGATGATAAAGGACAGGAGATGCACGCCATTCCCATCACTTCGCGCATGCAGGAGCAAAGCGATCAGTCCGGGAATGCTCAGAATTAAGCCCAGCGCCGGGGAAGCAATGTTGGCGATCTGGGTCGATCTGTAATAACGTTGCTCCATGGTTAATGACCTATTTGTAGCAAAAACAATTCCCTGAATACTATGCTCTTCACCATTTGTAATATATCAAAAAAAAGTCAGGATGAAAGGAGTGCAATGGTAAAAGTTGAATTGTGTACGGCAATCAAAAATCACCAAAATGTTTTCTCTTTAGAGAATATCCTCCTGCGACTCATTGCGCCGTTTTGTTCCGACGTGAGAAACGCGCTCGGGATAAACTTTTCAAAAACCTCCCCGAACAGCTTCGGCGATTATCGAGGCCAAGCGGTTTAATGCGTCCAAATAACTAGGGACACTCCCCTTATTTCAGAGGATATGAGAATAAGGGGAGTGTCACGCTTTTCCCGTGACTTAAACTCATTCCCAGTGATTACCACGCTTACGGCGCAGTTCAATGTCCATGGACTCCACCCGCCCGCGATCATTGATGAACGAGCTGAGTCCCCAACTCACCAGGCTGATGATCAGTGAGCCGAGGAGCGCAGAACCAAATCCGGCCACGTGCAGGCCGCCGATGACTCCGGAGGTCATCATCAGCAGGAAGGCGTTGATGACAAAGGTGAAGAGGCCAAGAGTGAGGATATTGATCGGCAGGGTGAGGATAATCAGAATCGGTCGGAAAAAGGCATTGAGAATACCCAGAACCACGGCGGCGAACAAAGCGGTACCGAAACCACTGATCTCGATGCCGGGAAAGAGATAGGCAGAAACAATAATAGCAGCGGTGAGGATGAACCATCTTAGAAACAGGCCAAACATAAAAGGACTCCTTGTCTAAATTATTTTTTTTTCTCTCGTCGATACGCAATCGGCTCAACGTCCCGGCAACGCTGTTCCACCTGATGAGCAATCCGTTGAATCATTTCAGCATTGAGACTGAT
>JASJGU010000103.1:0-6147 GCA_033791385.1 Desulfuromusa sp. | reverse complement strand
AAAAACAAACACAGATGGTCAGTGAGCCACTGACAAACTTGGAGTCCCCGCCCGATCAGAAGATTGCCATCGCCGTCCATGTTTATTATCCTGAGTTGTGGCCGGACATCGCCCGGCGGTTGCAAGCCCTTTCTCGTGTCTTTGAGGTATTCGTGACTACAACGCCGGAACATGCAGAAGCTGTCACCATAGCCGTACGAATGGATTTTCCCGATGCACGTATCGACATCCAGCCCAACCATGGAATGGATATTGTCCCATTCCTGCGTTTGATACCCACCCTGGTCGAAGAGGGGTATCTCGCTGTTTGCAAACTGCACACTAAGAAGGGAATCAACGAACAAGGAGAACTGTGGCGTAATGTAATGCTGGATACCCTTATCGGCGATAAAGCTACATTTGACCAAATTACCGCTGCTTTTACCCGTGGACCATCCTTGCAGATGGCCGGGCCAGCCAGTATATATTTGTCCGCGCAAAAATTGATGTTGGACAATACTGACACCCTGGAAGTCCTTTTCCAGCAACTTGAAGGCCGCCGTCTTCCCAATATTGACTGGGGGTTTTTCAGTGGCACTATGTTCTGGGCTCGCCTGACATTGTTGGGAAAACTGGCCCGACACGTCGTACAAAATATTGACCAGTTCGAAACCAACTTTGAGAAAGACGGTCAGTTCGTCCATGCCATCGAACGCATCTTTGGTCTGCTGCCTGCCTTACAGAAAGGACAAATCGGCTTGCTTCACCCATCACGCTCTTGTCGCCCAACTCACATTCTCCAACTTACCACCGACTAATCTCTGCCGAACCAAGCCTGGATTGGCGAGTTGATGAGCCAATACGGGAACCTGGATAAAGATCGCAGCCTGCTGGAACAAAGCGGCCTGTTCGATAACGACTATTACCAGCAGCAATGCCCCAATCTGGTCAACTCGGATATTGATTTTGTATGTCACTACCTGCTCATTGGACGTTTTCAGGGTAAGACCCCTAACCCAGATTTCGATCCCGCCTTCTACACCGCACACTATGGCAGCCAGTTTAACGAAAACGAAGACCCATTACTGCACTATTTGCGTGAGGGAGCCAAGGCGGGCTTGATGCTACGCCCCACAAAGGAACAGGAAGCGCAAGAAATTCCGAATTTCCGTTACCGCGCTCTCAACACCGCGCTGATCGACTGGAATACACTCACCAGGCAGAAGCGAAATCCTATTAAGGTTTCTATCATCGTTCCGGTTTTCAACAACCCGGAACTCACCCGTGACTGCATCGATTCGATCTACACTCACACGCCAATCGACCGATTCGAACTCATCGTTGTGGATAACGGCAGCAATGCCACTACCCGAGTACTGCTTGACCAGTTTGCTGCCCAGCACCCTAATTTGACTGTGTTGCACAATAAAGAAAACTTTAATTTCTCTTTGGGCTGCAACCTTGGCTTCGCCGCCAGCAATTGCGAAGAGGTGCTTTTCCTAAATAATGACACCACGGTTACAGCCAACTGGCTGAATCCGCTGATCGAGCCGTTGAGCAGGCCAGAAATCTCCGCGGTCCAGCCGAGACTGCTTTTTCCTGATGGCGCCATTCAATGTATGGGCGTGGTGTTCTCTGACAAGAGCTCAATCGGCTATCCTATCTATGCTGGAATGCAGCCGGAAGAAAGCTGGGCAGGGCGCAGCCGTATGTTTCAGGCGGTAACCGGGGCGTGCATGGCATTGCGGGCTGAAGACTTCGTCAAGAAGAGAGGATTTGATCCCATTTACATCAATGGGCAGGAGGACATTGACCTTTGCCTACGCCTCAACCTGAACAACAATCTAAGGGCCTGGTATGCAGCAGAATCATGCGTCAATCATCACGAAAGTCAAAGCGACAATCGCAACCGTTGCATTCAGGAAAATCGGAGGTCTTACATCAATCGTTGGCAGGGAAAGATTAAGGCAGACGATGAAAACCATTATCTACAGGACGGGTTTTTCGTCCAAGAGTATCAGCCGGACGCAGTAAGTGAAGGACTACATGCCATCCATGCTTGGTGTCCGCGTATAAAACATATTTCGCAAATTGAACTGAAGCAGCCTGCCGGCTTTGACGCCTACTATTTCGACCAGATCAAGCAATCTGGTCTGTTCGACATTGAGTGGTACCTGAAGCAATACCGTGGCAAATACAAACTCAATGGCAATGCTTTAGCCCATTATCTGAAATTTAGCCAGCGTGACGGTCTGAACCCTTCTCCCGACTTCAATACCAAGTATTACTTTGAAAACAACCCCGATCTGGCCAACAGTGATTTGCACCCCTTTGTGCATTACGTGGTCCAGGGTAGAAAAGAAGATCGCAAGCCACTCCCCCCACCCCCGCCAGAATACGAGCCCAAATACACCGTAACCGACCCAGAATACATCCCCAGACTACCCGCCGACACAGAGGTCGTCGAAAGGGCTGTTCGGGTCATCGCTTTCTACCTCCCTCAGTACCACGCAATACCTGAAAACGACGAATGGTGGGGCAAGGGTTTCACAGAATGGACCAACGTAAAGCCGGCCAAACCCCAGTTCGAGGGTCATTATCAACCTCACGTACCAGATGATTTCCTCGGCTACTACAACCTGCTCGATGGCAAAACTCAAACTAAACAGATCGAACTGGCCAAGCAGTATGGTGTTGAGGGCTTCTGCTTCTATCTCTACTGGTTTACAGGCCACCGCCTGCTTGAACAACCAGTGGACAACTATTTGAATGACCCCAACCTGGATTTTCCTTTTTGTGTCTGCTGGGCTAACGAGAACTGGTCACGACGATGGGATGGACTGGATAATGAGTTGCTTATTGAGCAACACTATTCACCAGAAGACGACATTAATTTCATTGCCAACGCTGCAAAATACTTACGCGATTCACGATACATTCGCATTAACGGCAGACCGTTACTTCTTGTCTATCGACCAAATCTTTTTCCCTCTATGCGCGAAACAGCCGAACGTTGGCGAAACTGGTGCCGAGAAAATGGAATTGGCGAAATCTATCTGACCTACCCGCAGTCCTTCGAATGTGTCGATCCTACGGAATACGGCTTTGACGCCGCCTGCGAGTTTCCGCCCAACCAATCAGCACCGCCTGACATAACTAATAAAATTACGTCACCTGTAATCGATTTCCAAACAAGCGTATACGACTGGCGTGTATTTGTTGATCGTAGTGAAGTATATAAGGATCCTGTTTACACGCTTTTTAGGGGAGTCACCCCATCATGGGATAATACCGCACGTAAGAAGAATAAAGGGGGAGTTCTTCAAAACAGTTGCCCAAAACTCTTCAAGCAATGGTTAGTAAATGCATTTTCAGAGACAAGATACAGAATTTCCAATCCAGAAGAACAGATAGTATTTGTAAATGCGTGGAATGAATGGGCAGAAGGCGCGCATTTAGAACCCGACCAGCGTTATGGATACGCATGGTTGGACGCTGTAAGATCTGCACATGTTGAAACTAAGAAATTGGAATCCCAAAAAGTAGCTATATTGGTTCATGCATACTATGAGGATGTATTTCTAAACATTCTTAGCAGAATAAAAAAAATTGAGATAGCGAATATCAAAATATTTGTTACGACTCATGCGCTTATTGCAGATAATGTAATTGCTGCTATCGAGGAAGCTGGTATCGATAGCCATGTTGCTGTTTATGAAAACCACGGGCGTGATGTGCTTCCTTTCTTAAAAATTTCAAATCGTATTTTGAAAGAAAACTATGAGTTTATCATAAAAGTCCACACAAAAAAGTCATTACACAGAGAAGATGGTGATCAATGGCGAGAGGAAATATACTCTGAGCTCCTCTCGGAGAGATTTATTATGGGTGCAATAACTGCAATGAATTATAATGAAGATGTTGGTATCGTTGCGCCAAGCAAGCAAGTTGTCCCTATGAGCCATTATTGGGGCTCAAATGCTAAAACTGTACTGAAATTATCCGAGCGAATAGATATTGGTAGGTCCGTAGTTGAGGGCTTACCCTTTGTGGCTGGCACAATGTTTATAACTCGTACAAACTTGGCGTCAAAACTATTAGATCTTAACCTCAGCGATAAAGATTTCGAAAATGAGTCTGGCCAAGTTGATGGTACCATGGCTCATGCAATCGAACGGTTTGTTGCCGTACTATGCCATCAGCAAGGGTGCAGAATCATGACAATGGGCGATGATCGCGTGAATAATAATTTTGAATTTGCTGATAAGGGCTGAGAATACCATTTAAAGGCTATTTGAAGAACATCATAGCGATACTTTATTAATCAAGCGGGTATTTTTGGTCTAAGACATTGACCCAAAATAGTTCACATTTAAAATCAAATTCAATATGATAACATTTACTGAATTTTTAATAGGCACTACTATTGGATGGAATAAAAAATGCTATATATTCATTTAGGACTTCATAAAACAGGCACAACGTCTATCCAAAGTGTCTGTAAGTCACAATGCGCTCTGCTGGCAGAAAAAGGTATATTATATCCTTTAGATGAATCTCTTACGTATGGCACTGCTATGCACCTTGGCCTATCCCAAATTGATGTTGCCAATCTTCCAACCCTCATTCGTCCAGACTGGTTCACTGGAGGACGTCATGTTTTACTGAGCAATGAAGAGTTAGGACAACATTTTTCAAAATCTCCACGTAACGAGCTTATTTCGTCACTAGATTATATAAACAATAATATTTCCCCGATTGTTTTTGTTGTCAGTATTCGTAACGACAGAAAACTTCTTGCGTCGGCTTGCCGCGAGTACATACAGGGAACAACTTTTCCTGCAAATGGTGTTGGTGCATTTTTAAATAACTATTATACGGGAATTACGAAAATAGCAGAAATTGTCAAGCCCTACAAAAAATGCGTCGTAAGCTTAGATGATGCCGGCGGTAGCAATTGGGTAAATCACTTTTTGAGTCGTATTTTTCACCTAGAGTTCGATTTTCAAGACACAACATCCAACTCATCAGTAAATAAGAATTTAGCCATTTACCTCTCAGGTTTTTTTAGGTCCTATTACACAGCATCACTTGGATTGCCATCTTATTCCCAAAAAATCAATCGACTCGTTTCTCAAGCCGTTGCAGCAATACAACTGGACTCTGATTTCTCTGACCTTTTCGAACCCGAATTTTTTGAATATATTGATAACGCTGTGGAATGTTTTGTGAAAAGAGAAGACTATAATCGACTTTGTGATTTATTTGAAAAAGGAGCAGATAATGCGTGACGATACTACCCTTGAAAATTGGTTACTTACTAATATTGACCTTCAAGGAGAATATGATGAAGACTTCAAGGTGACGATTCCTCTCCTCCCACCTAGCGAAATTCAGCTTCGCTTTACTGGTCGTGAAGGATTACGCAATCTTCGTCAAGGTTTTAATTTTTGGAAATTAATGTATCTCAACATTAATATTTCTACTACAACACAGGTGTTAGATTTTGGTTCTGGATGGGGTCGCATTGGGAGATTTTGGCTAATTGATCTCGCACCTGATAATGTTTATTACGCCGACTGTCTTTCTGAAGCAGTAAATATATTTAAATCTCTGGGCTACTCAAGTCCAATAGAACATTGTAGTACATTACCACCTTTGAAAAATAGAGGTCCTTTCGATGTAATACATGCCTATTCTGTTTTCTCACATCTTAATGAACCATATTTCAACGCGTGGCTAAAAGAGTTCTCTAAAGTACTAAAACCAGGCGGAAAACTGTTCATAACCTCAAGGGGGAAATCGTTCATACAATTTGTGGAGAAATGGCAACGTAATGGAAAAAAGGAATCTTTTAATGGGCATATGCTTCCTGAGGCTAGCGATCTTCTTGATAAATACTTAGCTGGAGAGTTTCAGTTTTATACCGAGAGTGGTGGCGGTGGTGAGTTGTCTTCTGAATTTTATGGTCAAGCATTTGTACCGGAGCAATATATACGTAAGATTTCAGCAGAATATGGATATTCAGAAATCTTCCGCATGCCAACACCAGAGGAGGTCGACCAAGCCGTCTTTATGCTTGTCAAGGAGGTATAACCACTTAATTGTTTCAGGTTGGAAAAATCGATAATTAACAAAGTAGTTGCTCCGCTTGTGCATATACTGCTC
>JASJGU010000102.1:0-4654 GCA_033791385.1 Desulfuromusa sp. | reverse complement strand
CGGCTACCCCGAGAATCATGAGCAGTCGGGTCGTTTGCGGTTGGCTTTCTGTTTCAACTCTGATCATGCCGTCTCCTTCAGGTCGTGAAAAAACAACCCGGCCGCCATAAATAGCGCGGCCGGAGAAACATCTTTGATTTATTGATTATTTTGCAATCAGACGAGCTGGAAGCTTAATGCCAGCTTCCTGGTAATACCTAGCAGCTCCAGGATGTAGAGGCATCGGCAGTCCGTCAATCGCTTTTTCAATCGCCATTGCCTTGGTAGCGCCATGAATGGCGTTGAGGAATGGCAGGTTTTCATAAATAGTTTTGGTGATCTGGTAGACAGCCTCTTCATCGACATCAGCACGGGCAGCGAGGAAGTTTGGTTGGGCAATGGTGTTGACGTCTTTTTTCTGGCCGGGGTAGGTTCCGGCAGGGATGACTCGGCGGGTCCAGAGACCAAGACCACCATCAGCCTGCTTAACTTGCTCGTCGGTCAGATCGAGGAGCACCATCTTGTCGCCCAGATTGGCCATCGCTTTGGTGATAGCACTGGTCGGAACGCCGCCGGGGATGCCGAAACCGGAAATCTGGCTATTTTGGAGAGCATCCGCGGTGGGACCATAACCAACATGAATCAAGCTGTAATCTTTGTCGATGTCCACACCAAGGTTACCTAAAAGGACCTTATTGGAGCCGAGGGTTCCGGAGTTTTTCTTACCCATCGACATGGCTTCACCCTTCATCGCAACCAGATCAGCAACGGTACCGGTCTTGTTGAATTTTTTCAGAATGGCATAGTGTTCAACGTTCTGCCATAGCATGGTGACAGCGCGGAGCTCTTTCTGTGGGCCTTCATTGGCAATCGGGCCGGTCCCGTTCCAGGCATAAGAGCCGTAAAGACCTTGCAGGATCGCGAACTGAACTTCATCATCGCGCAACAACTTGATGTTTTCGCCCGAGCCAGCCGAGCTGATTGCCGACATACCGATTTTCTGCTTCGGTTGCAGCTTGACCTTGGTCAGCGTCGACAGGGCCACGCCGACTGGATAGTAGGTACCGCCAGTGGAAGCAGTCGCCATCAGGTAGTTACGCTCTTGCGGTGCGGCCTGGACGGTAGCGACAGTGCTGAATATCAGCGCAGCTGCAATAACAAAAAAAGTGCCTTGCTTGAATCTTTTGACAATTGACATTTTTTCCTCCTTGGGTTCAGGTTTGATTTGATTCCTCTATTGGAAACACTTACATCCGTTTCAAATAGCAGTTAAACCATACAGCAATAGACATGCCAGACCTGATTACAGCGAAAAGAGCGGAGATCCACTTGTTACGGTAGAAAATTTCAGCGGCTTCTTGCCAAGATCGATAAAACTTCGGCAAGATCTTGCCGAACCCAATTAAATATAGTTTTTCCGATCCAGGGAATATCGCGCCATTTTTTCATTCAGGGTACGACGCGGCAAATCCAGAACTGTCATCACCATCTGAACATCCCCTTTATGCCGGATCAACGCTTGTTCGAGAAGCAAACGCTCATATTGGCGCATTAAATCCTGCAATGAAGAATTCTCGGGGGTTACAATATCCTGACTCGGATGACGCAGCACAGATGCCAACCTCTGACCTTGAGGTATTGATGAAAGAACAAATCGCTCAGCTATGTTTTTCAGTTCACGAACATTACCTGGCCAATCATGACTCATCAATAGACCAGCATCCGCATCCTGCAGAGCAACTTCAGGCCGATTGTAAGCGATAGCAGCCTGGGCGACAAAATAATCGAACAACAACAGAATATCTTCGCCACGTTCGCGCAACGGTGGCACCCGAAGTTCAACCACATTGATTCGATAATAAAGATCTTCACGAAAAGTTCCGGCAGTACACTCTGCAAGAAGATCCTTACTGGTTGCGCTGATAAGTCTGATATCAAGCGGACGCGCTTCGTTACTACCGATCCTGACCACTTCGCGTTCCTGTAAGGCACGCAATACCTTGACCTGTAAAGGCAGTGGCATGGTTCCTATCTCATCAAGAAAAAGAACCCCCCCTTGAGCATATTCGAAGCGACCAATTCGGTTGCGATCGGCACCAGTAAAAGCCCCTCTTTCATGCCCAAACAGTTCACTTTCAAAGATATTTTCAGGCACCGCTCCACAGTTAACAGCAACATACTTACCCGCTTTACGCGCACCAAAAGCATGCAGACACTGGGCAACAACCTCTTTTCCAGTCCCGGTTTCTCCCTGCACCAGGACCGGGGCATCGGTATCAGCAACATCAAGAAGTTCTTCTCGCAAACGCCTGATTCCAGTGCTGTTACCAATTAAACGCTGCTCAATCCCGCTAAACCCTGCTAAACGGCAACGCAGATCACGGTTTTCCATAACCAAGCGACGCTTTTCACAGGCGCGCTGAACGATGTCGAGTAAAGGCTCAGGATCGAATGGCTTTTCGATGAAATCATAGGCACCTTTCTGCATTGCACCGACTGCCATCTGAACATCCCCATGGGCAGTTAGTAGAACCACCGGGATATCCGAGTCAAGCGCATAGAGACGTGAAAGAAACACCATGCCATCCATCTTCGGCATCCGAATGTCACTGACGACAACTCCATCAAATTCGCTAGTCAGATAGTTTAAAGCAGATGGCGCATCCGAATAACTCTGCACTTTATAGCCGGAGAGCTCCAACCACTGTGCTGTCGCGGCACGCATTTCTGCATCATCATCAACCAGACATACATTATTGTCGCCATCAGTCATTGTTTTGCTCCTGTTTACTCCCCGACCAGAGGCAGCTTAATAATAAAGCATGCGCCATCATCAGGAAGATTGTACACGCGGATTAATCCTCCAAGGTCAGTAATAATTCGGTAGGAAATCGACAATCCAAGCCCCAACCCTTCGCCTACTTCCTTGGTTGTGAAAAATGGAGTAAAAATTTCCTCCATATCTTGTTCGGCGATTCCGCTCCCACTGTCACTTATAGAGATTTCTACATCTTGACTCTTAGCAGCAATGTCAATTCGTAAATCCCGACGATCACTATGACACATGGCATCCACAGCATTTTGGATCAGGTTAACCAAAACTTGCTTTATCCGCCCACTGTCACCACTTACAATCAATGGATCATTGGGAATATCTTTGAAAAGTGAAATACCGAAATCACAAAATAAGGGGGCAGCCATTGCCAACGCGCCTTCAAGACAATCCTGTAACACGACATGTTCTTTTAATTTAGGAGTCTTGTGGGCGAAAGTCTTGAGTTGAGCCGTAATTGAAGCCATATGTTCAGTCATTCGACTGACTGCAGTCAGGGTTTCGTGTACTTTCCCGGTATCCTTCCGTTCAAGCAACAAACGACCACTGGCTGCTTGAGTACGGATCGCAGAAATTGGTTGATTCAACTCATGAACAATTCCTGCCGCCATATGACCTAACGCAGCCAATTTACCTGCCTGTACCAGTTCCGTTTGAGTCTCAAGCAAAATACTTTCGGCGCGCTTCCGCTCGGTAATTTCCTCTTGCAAACGTAGGTTCATCTCCTGAATCGCCTCAGCTGCATGCGCTTTGCGTCTGGAAATTTGTTTCTGCCGGCGCTCTCTGGCATATAAAACAAGGGCCAGAAGCAGCAGCAATAAAGCTATTCCGATTACTGTAACGGCTTGCATCTGCCCCTGTACTGGGGCAAGTGGCACGAGATGGTGCAGTTGCCAATCCAAACCAGCCAACGGGCGTGATAACATCAGATAAAGTGCATTTTCAAAGCGAACAATTCGTTGTCCATCGGCTAAATTTTCAACCGTCTTTAACGGCAAAAGATCCAGAGGTTTAGTTCCATATTGTCGACCAGCAAGCATCAGAGTTCTCTGGTTTTCTGACAATTGCGCCAAGGTTCGATATTGCCAATCCTCCCGACTGGAAAGAAACAAAACACCGTTGGCATCACTCACCAGAACGGTTTCTCCACCTTCACGCCAATCCTCCTGCAAAGGGGCCAGATCAACCTTGACCACCGCTGCACCAAGAAACCGATCGTCCTGAAGAACCGCATGAGACAAAAAATATCCAGGTTGTCCAGTAGTCACTCCAATAGCAAAAGTTTGGCCCTTTAGCCCCGATTTTGCATCGGTGAAATAAGGTCTGAACCCATAATTTTGCCCAACAAAGCTTAAAGGTTCTTGCCAATTACTTGAAGCCAATGTCTCACCAATGGAATTCATCACATAGAGCGCTTCCGAACCGGCCTCAGAGCTCAAAGATTCCAGATATCTATTGACCGAATCCAAATTAAATGAGGACTTCAGTAAGATTTTCACATCGGCATTTTGCGACAGCACATAAGGCAGATAGGCATAACGACTCAGAGCTCCGTGTAAGGTTCCGGAATAGAGCGTCAGTCTCTCGCCACCGACTTTAATCAACTTATCAAGGGCATCGGCATAGGCCCATCGGCTTGCCTGCCAGACCAGACCCGTCGCTAGGACAATCCCGAAAAGAAGTATCCATAAGGGAACAATATTTCTGAAAAATCTTTTTATCGGCAAAATGGGATTCCACCTGAAAGCAAAAGAAGGTGACTCAATGTTTCACATTGATAACAAATTTCAGGTACCGACCTTCAGGAAAACTGACTGAGCAGGGAAAATCCTCCGGCTGGCC
>JASJGU010000101.1:0-9686 GCA_033791385.1 Desulfuromusa sp. | reverse complement strand
GTATGCTCTCTGGTCTCGGCATCACCATGCTCTATGTTTTTGCCCACAAAGGGATCTTCTTCATCAAGGGAACCGAGTTCCTGGGTCTGTTTGGCGGAAAATCAAGCTTCTTCTTCGGTATCTCACCAAACGCTTTTGGTGCTATCGGTGCGATTGTTAACTTTGCAGTTGCCTTTGCCGTCAAGAACATGACTCCACCAGTACCTGAAGACATCGCTCAAATGGTTGAAGATGTACGGATTCCACGTGGCTCCAAAGCGGTTGACGGAGCTCACTAAGAATCAATTAGTTTAATGCGATTGGTGCATTAGCCCTTGATCGCTCTGTACAGTTGCCCCGCCAGTCCTGCTGGTGGGGCTTTTTTTACCAAACCTGTTTCTGGTAAGTGTTGAGCAAATAAGATAATTTTCTTGATTGACTCGGCAACCTCGGGTACAAAGAGTCTCGCAAATTTCACAGAGGAGTTTTAGATGGTTTTTGATATTGGTGTAATCTTGACATGGGTACTGTTTCTTGCCCTGTTCCCGATGGTTTTTTTCTGGCTGCGTCGTGCCTGGCGAATTCTCATCAAAAAGAACTATTCTGAAGTTGCCATCAAACGTGGGTTGCCACCAAAAAATCCAAAAAAATGGGCTCCCTTTGTCGGTCTGCTCAACCTTATTTGCGGTGGAATTGCTATCGGGATTATTATTGCTGTGCTCTTGGGTCTTTACCCTTACGAGACATGGAGTGCCGTGGCTGGACTCACTATCTGGGGTAAAATTATTGCCGACTTCATTATCCGTTTTCAAGCTCATCCCATGCAGTTGGGCAAAAAGAAAGATCCCGTTACCGATTAATGGACTGCAAAAGATTCAAATCCTTCCTACCTTCACCGTAACTGTGATAATCTTCCCTTGATCTACATAAGGCTTCCATGTGGGGGCCTTTTTCGTTATGACAACTCCAAAAAGACAGGGATATCTCCATGGGTCTCAGCAAAACCTTACGCGAAACAAAACCATTTAATCAGCTCCCAGAAGAAATCTTTTCTGAGCTTGACCAAGCCGCTGAAATTAAAAAATTTCCAGCGCAAATCCATATTTTCAACCAGCATGATGCACCAACCGGATATCTTTATGTGATCAAATCGGGATTAGTCGAGATTGTTGTCCTGACTCCAGGTGGCGTAGAGATGATCGTTGATTACCGCAAAGCGGGAACCTTCTTCGGCAGTACGCCAATCTTCACCGATGGGGGTTATTCAGCTGGGGCGCGCACAGTCAATGAGACCGAATGTTATCTGATCCCGAAATCGCTATTATCCAAGATTACGATAAATTACCCACACATTACTGAATATTTCAATAAAGCCATCTATTCACGCGTGCGCAATCTCTATTCTGACATGGTCAGTGACCATGCCAAGGGCACCCTGGCACAGATGGAAGCCTATCCGTTCAAAAAACGGCTTTCAGAAATCATGTCGGCACCGGTGGAAACCTGTCCTCCTGACACCCCGATCAGAGATATTGCCAGAAGAATGATCCAGCGAAGCATCAGTGCCATACTGATTTGCGACAAGAATAACCAACTGATTGGAATCGTGACCGAACGCGATCTGGTTGAAAAAGTTCTCGCTCGCGAAACAGCAGACGGCCACGCATTGACTGCCGGGGAAGTGATGACTGCGCAGCCACACACCATGGCTCCAGACACCTTCATGTACGAAGCAACCACCTTCATGATGGGGCAGAAACTCAAGCACCTGCCAATCTTGGATCATGGCGAGATTGTTGGCATCGTCACCCTGCAAGACTTAATGAAATTCCGCAGCCAAAAGTCGATGTTGCTGATTGGCAATGTCAGCAAGGCCCGCACGGTTGAAGATCTGATTTTTGCACGCGAAGAAATTATCAAAGTTGCCCAGGCACTGATGAGTGAAAACCGCTCTCACATTGAAACGATGGAAATCATTTCCTATATCCACCACCGCATTATCCAGCGTTGCTACGAAATTGTATTGGATGAGATGAAACGCAAGGGCAACAACCCACCAGATATTAAACTCTGCTTCATCATCATGGGGAGTGGTGGACGCAAGGAAATGTTGCTTGGTCCAGATCAGGATAACGGTTTTATCTACGAAGATTTTCCAGATGAAAAGATTGCAGAAGTCGACGCTTTTTTTATCCCCTTTGCCGAGAAACTTGTCGCGTCACTTGCCCGCATTGGTTACCCTCGTTGCGATGGACAGGTCATGGTTAACAATCCTCTCTGGCGAGGACGCTTAAAAGATTGGCAGGCGCGGGTATCCGACTGGATCAGAGTTCCGGAAGCCCAAAAGGTGCGTTACTCTACAATTTTTTTAGATTTCATGCCGGTTGTTGGTGATGCAACCTTATGTCAGGAACTAAGAGAAATTGTCCATCACGAGATTAAAGCACATCCGCTCTTTCTCTATCAAATGATGGAGCTTGATTTTAAACATAAGGTTCCGTTGAGTTTGATCGGCCGATTTTCGTTAGAAAAAGACAAAAAACACAAGGGAAAATTATCGATCAAGCAGGCTGGCAGTATCTTTATAGTGGATTGTGTGCGGATGTTCCTTCTGGAGCAACAAGCTGATGCGACCACCACCACAGAACGGATTGATCAACTGGTGAAGCTGAAGGTGATCAATCTGGAAACAGCTGAACATATCAAAGCGGCTTTTGAAGCGTTTACCTTTTTACGCTTGCGCAATGAAATTTCACTCCTTGAACAAGGCAAATTTCCCAGCCACTACCTGGACCCTTATGCTCTGACAAAAAATGAGCAGGACTTACTCAAAGAAGCATTCAAAGTTGCCAGTAAATTACAGGATTCAACCAAGCGACATTTTTCTAAAATCGTCGGTTGATACAATCAGATTGGTACTCAGGCAAACTTATTGATTGCGTAAAATACTGTTTTGATTAGAATAGAGGACTGTAGTGAGATGGCGAGACGGCACAGAATCTAACCGAACGTCCGTTGTATGAGGTTTGTATGGCGAGAGAACATGAATTACAAAATTACTGGAAACAGAACCTCAAATATATCGCCATGCTTTTGTCCATTTGGTTTACCGTCTCCTATCTCTTTGGAATCGTTTTCGTCGACCAGTTAGATAAAATAAAAATTTTCGGTTTCCCCTTAGGCTTCTGGTTTGCCAATCAGGGAGCAGAAGTGGTCTTTTGTCTGCTGATCATTGTCTATGTTCAATTGATGAATAAACTTGATCGTAAATATGATGTTTTTGAAGACTGATGACAGCGCAATACTCTTCAGCAAAACTGGGACTGTCCCCGCACGCGGGCTGTCCCAAGCTTTTGCGGCGCGACGCAGTTGCAAATCCGTCAAACCGGGACAGCCCCCGATGACCCCGGGGACAGTTCCGGCGTTACTAATAGATAGGCTGAATAGTACCCAACTGTTTATGAGTGCATCACTCTTATGAATGTGACGGTTAACAGCAGAGTGACAACAGGTCTACTTATGGGGGAAACCCAACCATGAGCATTATAACTTGGACCTGGCTTTTCGTGGGCATTACCTTCTCAATCTATATCCTGGTTGCCCTACGCGCCCGCGTCGTCTCAACGGGTGCTTTTTACGCCGCTGGACGAACTATCCATCCGGTTTTAAACGGCATGGCAACCGCCGCCGACTGGATGTCTGCTGCGTCTTTTCTTTCTATGGCAGGACTCATCTCTTTCATGGGGCGTGATGGTTCCATGTACCTGATGGGCTGGACCGGCGGCTATGTTTTGCTCGCCATGCTGTTGGCACCCTACTTACGCAAATACGGAAAATACACCGTGCCTGAATTTATCGGTGACCGCTACTATTCCCAAAGTGCTCGAATCATTTCCCTATTCTGTGCCATTTTTATCTCTTTTACTTATGTTGCCGGGCAGATGCGTGGCGTCGGTGTGGTTTTTTCCCGCTTTCTCAATGTTCCGATCAATACTGGTGTGGTGATCGGGATGTGTATCGTGTTTTTCTACGCAGTCCTCGGAGGGATGAAAGGGGTCACCTATACCCAGGTTGCCCAGTACTGCGTGCTGATTGTTGCTTATATGATTCCAGCTATCTACATCTCAATCATGTTAACTAACAACCCGATTCCCGCTTTTGGTTTTGGTAGCACCGTCAGTTCCGGTGGCGCGCAGATTCTACAAGATGCTTCAACTCAAGGGAGATATCTGCTTGATGTCTTGGATGGTATCCATAAAGAGCTTGGATTTAGCGAATACACTTCCGGGGTTCGGCCCAAGATTGATGTCTTCTTTATTGTCATTGCCCTGATGGTCGGCACTGCAGGACTGCCACACGTAATCATCCGCTTCTTTACTGTTCCTAAAATTAAAGATGCTCGTGCTTCTGCCGGCTGGGCACTATTTTTTATTATTCTCCTTTATACAGCCGCCCCTGCAGTCGCGGTCTTTGCACGAACCAACTTTATCAAAACTGTACATAACGTCAGATATGATCATGCTCCACAGTGGCTTAAAAGTTGGGAAGCGACCGGACTGATCGCCTGGATCGATAAAAATGGTGATGGGATCATGCAATACGGTCCTGGGGAAGCGATCGCCGGAAAACCAAAATATTCAGGCCAGACAGGATCCTTTGGCGAAGCCAGGGTGTCCAATATTGTCACAAACAGCCCCAATGAAATGTATATTGATCGTGACATTATGGTTCTAGCTAACCCAGAAATTGCCCGACTACCTAACTGGGTTATTGCTCTGGTTGCAGCTGGCGGGTTAGCCGCGGCTCTATCAACAGCAGCGGGGTTGCTGCTGGTCATTTCGGCCTCCATCTCACACGACCTGATGAAGGGGGTGTTGATGCCGAGCATGTCAGAAAAAGGGGAGTTATTGTGGGCACGCTGTGGCGCGGCGGGGGCGGTGGTTATTGCGGGACTGTTTGGTATTTTTCCACCAGGCTTTGTAGCTCAGGTTGTCGCCTTTGCATTCGGGTTAGCAGCAGCCTCTTTTTTCCCCGCCATCATCATGGGAATTTTCAACAAAAAGACCAACGTTTATGGGGCAATGACCGGGATGATTGCCGGCATCGGTTTTACCACCACCTACATTGTCTACTTCAAGTTCATCAATCCAGGAGCCAACAAACCGGATAACTGGTGGTTCGGCATTTCCCCCGAGGGGATCGGCACTGTCGGTATGATTATCAACTTTGTGCTGATGTACGTTGTTTCCAAATTCACCCCGGAACCACCGCAGGAGATTCAGAATCTAGTAGAAAAACTACGCTATCCGGTCGAAAGAACCACCGGTGAACGAAAATTATCAACCGATGCGCGTCGACCCTATTAAACAAAACAGCCCCTGAAAGTATGACTTTCAGGGGCTGTTTTGTCGCTATTATACAGTGGTGCTTAAAGAAGCTTTTTTACTGCGTCCAAAGCTGATGCATAATCAGGTTCTGCTGTCACTTCTGGGACCAGTTCAACATAAACGACCTTGTCGTTCTGATCGATCACATAAACGGCCCGCGCCAGCAGTTTCAATTCCTTCAGCAGCAATCCGTAATTCAAGCCGAAAGAGCGATCCTGATAATCAGAAAGAGTCTGAACCTTGTCAATCCCTGCATTACCACACCAACGTTTCTGCGCAAAAGGGAGATCGACACTGATGGTATAGACGGCAACGGAGTCTGGTAGCGTAGCAACATCCTGATTAAAGTGACGGGTCATAGCATCACAAACCGGGGTATCCAGAGAAGGAACAACGGTGATCAGTCGAATCTTTCCATCTGCGGTCGCCAGAGTTACTGGTTGCAGGCCATTGTCAACAACACGAAAATCTGGTGCGCTATCTCCGACCTTAACCTCAATCCCAAGTAGGGTTGCTGGATTCCCCTTAAATAATACTGCGGCTTCACGTTCTTGAACATCACTCATAATATATCTCCTCTATGGGTTTAATGTAGATAAATATCTGACTAAATCTGTCAGATATTTACATCCCCGGATCCGACTGTCAATAAAATAATGCTTAAAAGAAAAACCCCGCTCACAATGTCTGCGGGCGGGGCAAAATAACCGTGTGCTTTTAATAAAAAGTTAACCGCCAGCCTGAGGCGGGACAATAGTCACTGCACGGTGGGTTTTACGCAGAATTTTTTCTGCGACACTTCCAAGAAAGGCATAATGCAATTTTCCTTTGCTGTGGCTGCCAAGAACAATCATATCGACATCCAGATGATCAGCAACATTCAAAATCATCGGAGCTGGATCGCCATGATGCACCTCTATCTTCGGCGGATGAATGTTCTCCTCCGCCATCAGTTCAGTTTCAGTCTTGATGATTTCATCCAATTGCTCACGCGTCTTCTCAGCTAGTTCTGCCTCATTTGTGGCATTAAACTTTGCCAGGTTATCAGCTCCCATAGTCAGAGCCACCATATTAAGCACTGAAGCATCAACGGTCGGCATAACATGCAATACATGAACCTGTGCATGAAACTTACAACCCAACTCCAGCGCATAACGAATAACTCTTGAAGACTCTTTACTTAAATCCTTGGCGACAAGAATCTTTTTGACTTCCAGACTCATAACAACCTCCCTTTCATATCAACTTGTTAAGTTGAACCACCTGCGCACTTAAAGTGTATCACTTTAAGTGCGCAAGTGAAATTTCACAGTTAATAAATGATCACGCGGCTACGGCCGCAGGTTGTTGTTTCTTTCTTCTGCGAAATTGAATTATCCAGATCAACGCATAGAGAGCTACTGCCGGGATATACATCAATTCTGGTGGCAAGCGGTGATTTGGTACTTGGATATTCAAGACTTCCTGATCAAAATCGACACCTGACTTTTCTGCGCTACTACCAAAAATAACATTGTCTACAAAGATTTTACCTTCTTCATCACGCGTCTCGAAACCGATTCCAGCCAACTTTTCAGCACCGGTTGGCTCATCACCAACAGTCAACATAATTGTTTTGGTGAATTCTTTGCCATTCATCTTCTCACCCTTGAGGGTAATGCGGAGAGATGAACCGGGATCCATATCGCCAACATAAGAGACTATTTCATTTGCGGGTTCCTGAAGCAACGGTGGGAAAATTTTATCCCAGACAATACCTGGGCGAAATAAAATCAACGCAACCAGGAGTAAGGCAACGGTCTCCCAAATCCGGCATTTGACCAGGAAATAACCCTGAGTTCCTGCCGCAAAGGCAAGCATAGCCATAACAGCCGCCAGAATGACAATAATCAGATCAAACCAATGGGCAATCCCGATCATCAAAAGCTTGGTATTAAAAATAAACATGAACGGCAATACAGCGGTTCTGATATCGTAAATAAAACCCTGAATACCCGTCTTGATAGGATCACCACCCGATATTCCTGCTGCTGCAAAAGCAGCTAACCCCACTGGCGGTGTATCATCCGCAAGAATACCAAAATAGAAGACGAACAAGTGAGCCGCAATCAACGGGACAATCAATCCATTTTGAGCTGCCAGATTGACAATAACCGGAGCCATCAAGGTGGACACAACAATATAGTTAGCCGTTGTTGGTAATCCCATTCCAAGAATCAAACTGATAATTGCCGTAAATAGAAGAATCAGTATCAAGCTACCACCGGAAATAAACTCTACAAATTCGGTCATAACCAGACCGATACCGGTCAGAGTGACAGTACCAACGATGATGCCGGCAGCAGAGGTTGCGACACCGATACCGATCATGTTCCGGGCGCCGGCAACACTGCCGTTAATCAGATCCATAAAACCTGCGGTAAAGGAAAATTCTTCTCCCTGCATTTTACGGAAGACACCTTTTAAAGGTCTCTGGGAAAGCAAGATACAGATCATCAGCACCGTTGCCCAGAAAGCAGACAGGGCAGGAGAAAGCCGCTCCACCGTCAGACACCACATCAGCACAACAACTGGCAGCAGAAAATAATATCCAGCTTGTGCCGTTTGGCCAAGATGGGGAAGTTCTGTGATTTCAGTCGTTTGCTCCAATTCAGGAACCTTGCAGGCGTACCAGAGAAGCAGCAGATAGGAAATCGCCAGGGCAACTGAAACAACATAAATCGTTGCATCTCCAGCAGCGGCTTTTATCCAGCCTAAACCGTAATAAGTCCCCCCCGCAAGAATGATCATGGTTAAAAAAGCAAAAGCAAACGACATGAGTCGCTGAGCCGCTGTTTTTGTGATTGTCTTCTTCATCCCCTCCAAGCCCATTTTACAAGCTTCAAGGTGGACGATGTAAACTAAAGCAATATAAGAGATAATCGCCGGTAGGAATGCGTGTTTTATGACTTCAATGTAGGTAATGCCAACATATTCGACCATCAGGAAAGCGGCAGCGCCCATGACCGGGGGCATCAACTGACCATTGGTTGAGCAGGCCACCTCAATCGCACCGGCTTTTTCAGCGGAGAAACC
The DNA here is from genome assembly GCA_033791385.1 of Desulfuromusa sp. GTDB lineage: Bacteria > Desulfobacterota > Desulfuromonadia > Desulfuromonadales > Geopsychrobacteraceae > Desulfuromusa. The sequence goes on along the minus strand of JASJGU010000101.1, from coordinate 1,245 downwards.
AGTTTTTTTCATCAACGGGATAGTAAAGGTTCCGGTTGTTACGACGTTAGCGATGGAAGAACCAGAAACCAGTCCGGTCAGACCTGAAGAAACAACTGCAGCTTTTGCTGGACCACCCTTTAAATGGCCGAGAGCGGCAAAAGCAGTCCGGATAAAATAGTTTCCGGCACCTGCCGCTTCTAGCAACGCACCGAACAACACAAACATGAAAACCATGCCGGTTGAAACCCCCAGAGCGACACCGAAAACCCCTTCGGTCCCCAACCAGTAATGGGACATCCCTTTTGCCAGACTCGCTCCTTTGTGAGCAATAACATCAGGCATCCACTGGCCACCAAAAGTGTAGGTAATAAAAACCAACGCAACGATCATCAGCGGTGGACCTAAAGCCCTGCGGGTCGCCTCAAGCAACAGAATCAGGCCGACAACAGAAACAATCAAATCCATCTGGGTGGGCAATCCGGGGCGATCCGAAAGTGCCACGTAAAAAATATACAGGTAGGCCGAACAAAATGCGCCGACCAAGCCCAGCGCCCAATCCTGTATCGGAATATATTTTTTCGGTGATTTTTTAAATGTCGGAAAAGCGGTAAAAGAGAGAAAAATTGCAAAAGCGAGGTGAATTGCCCGTGCCTCGGTATCATTGATAACAAAGAAGTTAAAAATAAATGGCAGCGGCGATGCATACCAGAGTTGAAATATTGTCCAGATCAGTGGAACCGCAAACAGAACTTTTTTAGGAAAAGCACCGGTCGGATTCCGGGCACCGGACTCCGTCTCAGCAATCATCTCCTGAAGTTCTTCGTCAGTCTTTATAGTAGTCTCTTTTAATTCGGTCATGGCACACACCCTTCAGAATAACAAATATAGATCGATTCTATTCGATGAATGTTTCTAAAGGTTAGTTTCGCAGCCTTAAATCACCGAAGGGTCGATATGAAAAAAAATGCACCGCTCTCGCGGTGCATTTTAAATGTTGCAATTTAGCAATTACATCATACCTGCTTCTTTATAGTACTTTACTGCACCAGCGTGCAGAGGAGCAGAAAGACCATCTTTGATCATCTCAGCAGGCTTCAGATTAGCAAATGCTGGGTGAAGCTTTTTGAAATCGTCAAAGTTCTCAAAAACAGCCTTAACAACATTGTAGATAACGTCTTCAGGAACATTAGTAGAAGAAACAAAAGTTGCACCAACACCAAAGGTTTTGGTGTCTTCTGGAGTACCACGATACATGCCACCAGG
>JASJGU010000100.1:0-3744 GCA_033791385.1 Desulfuromusa sp. | reverse complement strand
ACAACTTCTCCCTGATCGGTAAATTTGATCGCGTTAGAGAGAAGATTGGTTAAAACCTGCCGGGTACGGCTTGGGTCGGCGCTGACATCGGAATGAAGACCTTCGGCAACATCAACGATCAGTTCCAGACCTTTGGCATGGGCCTTTTGAGCCATCATCTGAGCGACATCGTTGACTAAAGATGGGAGATTAAAGTTGATTCTTTCCATCTCCAATTTGCCCGCTTCAATCTTGGAAAAATCGAGGATGTCGTTAATGACAGTCAACAGTGATTCCCCGGAAAGCAAAATCGTTTCTACGGAACTCCGTTGCTCGGCGGTCAGTTCTGTATCCAGAACCATCTCGGCCATACCCAGAACACCATTCATCGGGGTACGGATTTCGTGGCTCATGTTGGCGAGAAACTGGGATTTTGATTTGCTGGCTTGTTTGGCTTGTTCAGCAAGGATAATGGCTTCATCCATGGATGTCTTCAACTTGGCGGTACGATCCAGAACCTGTTCCTCTAAATGTTCATCCCGTTCTTGAATCTGACTGAGCATGTTATTGAAGCCTGTTGCCAACAATCCAAGTTCATCTTCGCTGGTTTTAACTGCTCGCAGGGTATAGTTCTTCTCTTCTGCAACCTGTTGAATCGTGTTGGCGAGTTGTACCACTGGCCGGGTAATAATATTTTGCAGTCGATTAGCCAGAAGCATAGCGATGATTAAGCCGCCAAAGATAATAACCAGAATATAGAGTCCCGATTGGGCTAGATTGCTGTAAAGTTCGCTCATACTGGTTTGCAGGTAAAGTGTCCCGATGTTTTCGCCATCCAGTATTATTGGCTGTAAAAGGTCAATATGATTGCTATGAAATAGATATCCTTGTTGCACCAGCTTAGAATTCAGAATGTTCTTTTCTTGGTCTTCTGAATCCCTGGATTCTCTGGAAAAATAAGCAATCTGTTTGCCGTCTACCTGATAAATCCCTGATTCAAGAATTGAATTTTTTAAAGCAAGAGCATGCAGGTTTTTTTTGAGTGCGTCAGCATCCTGAAATACCAGCCCTGCAGAGCTGTTTTCGCTGACAACTTTAGCCAGGGTTTGAAGTTCCTCCAGTGCATTTTGCTTATACAGATACCATTGATTGGCAAAGGTAATAGCGAAGGTCAGAAGCAGGATGGAAGAACAAACGCCTAGAATGATAATATTCAATTTGTATTTGATAGGGAGTTTACTAAAGGTTTTTGTCATTTTTTTACCCCCACAACTTCAGCCGCCAAAGAGAGTAGTTGCGCTTCAATCTGGATTTCATTGTTTTTAGCAATATTCAGATTGATGGAAAAACGCAAACGATCCCGTTTAGTGATAAATTGTATAATTCCGCCAAACCCGACAAAATTTTTAATTTCGCCAACGGTAAGAATGGGTCGAATAGATAATTCTTTGAGAATTGTTTGAAGATTTTTTTCTTCTGATTTACTGATGTAGAGTATCTGGCAATTTTGTACTTCTGCGAGGGTTTTGAAATATTTGATTTCAATGACTCTATTGCGCACTTTTTTGGTCGCTAGCGGTTGCAACGCACCATTGAAATAATTTGTCCCCAGAACACCGATGACTAATGGTGCTTCTGTATCGTAGAACGCGCTATCGGGCCAGTGTATAAACTTGGCAAAGTTATACAGGTAAGCTGCCTTGACCTTGTGTTCGCCCGGGTTCTCAGCAGAATGTCCTGGCGCTGCAATGCCAAGCAGTAGCAGCAAAGGGATTAGCAAAAGGAATTGTTTCATAGGGTGATTCCTATTCTAAAATTCCCAGGTTAGTTTGGCATATATGCTGCGTTCAATTTCAATTGGTGAGGTAAATTGCTCCTGGACAAACTCAAGATGACGGTTGTCCAGCAGATTTTGTCCTGCGATCATTAGTTCGAGCCCTTCGCGTGGTTGCCAGACGATATTGGCATCGAGCTCGAAATAACTGTCCACCTCAAGTCCAGACATAAGTGCAACTGTGGAGGCTGCATCAACATTATCGACATAGCGTCCCCAGAGATTGAGATGCAGATTGTTTCTCATGGCGATGTTTGAACGCACTGATAGCTGATGTTGAGGGCTGGACTTTTCCGCGACTATTTGCAGATTTGAATCTACCGAGTCTGCTTTATCTATATCCAGACTGATATAGCCGTAACTCAATTCGTTCTTAAGCCAGGATACTGGTGTCCACTCGGCGCTGAGTTCGAACCCGTAAGTATGGCCCTCCATGCCGTTGAAGAATTGCAGACCAGTTGCCGTGCTTTGATAGGTGACGAGATCTTTATAGCTGTTGTAATAAAGAGCCAGATCAAGGGACAGATTGTTACTTGCCTTGAAGCGGTAACCCGCTTCATAGGCCAACAGCTCTTCAGCTTCCAGGTCAGGGTTGTTGATCACCTGTAATGGCACAACAATTTCCGGCGGGTAGGGCGGTGGGAGTTGGGTCTGGATCTGGATCATTCCGATAGTTATTTGAGCCGAATCTTCTGCCCGTGATGGCGTCCTCATCGCTCTTGACACACCAGCCCATAAGCTATGTTTTGCTTGCGGTTTCCAAAGCAACCGGAAGCTCGGTTGAATTTCAGTACCGGTATAATCATTACGTTCAATCTTGCTGCCGATCGTCAACCAGAGATAATCGGCCACCAGGTTGATTTCATTCTGGGCAAAAGCACTATAGATTGTGGTGGTCTCTTTCTCAGGAGAGAGCATGACCTGATCTGTGTTGCCGAATCCATCTTTGATCAGTCTGTAGCCCATGCCCCAGACAACATCATGCCGGGAGACTGGCTGGAAGCGGTGTTGAAAATCAACATCTAAAATTCGATGATCCTGGTGAACAAAGCCTTCTTCACGTTTGTAGTCATCGTAGTAACTCTGTAATGACCAGGAACTGGTGTCAGAATAATTATGCGTCCAACGGCCCAAGAAGTTAAATCCCTCGGGATTAAAAGAATCTTCGCGTTGCAATGGGCTGAGAGAGGGCCACTCCCAGTAGGTGTCATTGCGCTGGTTTGTTTCGTTGCGGTAATAGTCACCCTGGAATGTCCAAGAATCCTTGAGGTTGATATCGCCGTCGAAGCGGAATCCTCCCTGAGTCAGGTTCCAGTCATCGTAACCGTCCGTTTTGTCGTCTAAAAATTCGTAGGAATCCTGATCATGCCGCTGGAGATAAATGCGAGCATAAGTATTTTCATTTAATTGAGTGCCATAGCGTGCAGTGGCCATCAATCTTTCATGATCACCGGCGCCTACACTGACCAGAGCCCCCTGGGTATCGGACGATTGTTTGGTAATGACGTTGATAATACCATTAACGGCATTCGCCCCCCAAAGAGTTGCCCCGGGTCCGCGAATGACTTCAATTCGGTCTACATCTTCCAGAACAACATTCTGCACATCCCAGTAAACACCGGAAAAGGATGGAGTATAGACGCTTCTTCCATCTATCTGAACGAGCAGCTTGGTAGCATAGGTGCCGTTGAATCCACGTGAGGTGATAGCCCATTTGCTGGAACTTATCCGCGCAATCTGCAGGCCAGGAACCATCCGCAATGCCTCGGGAATGGATGTGACTCCGGAATTGTGAATGTCCTCCTGATCGATCACGTAGACGGCTGCAGGAACATCAGAGAGGTTCTGTGCCTTACGACCGGCCGAGGTGATCTGGATTTGCATCAGCGATTCCAGATCAAGATCGAGCATTTCATTTTCAGAAGCTTGCA
>JASJGU010000099.1:0-6517 GCA_033791385.1 Desulfuromusa sp. | reverse complement strand
GTTCGGAATGACTAAAGCTGCTGTTGAAGGAACTCGCAAGACTGCTGCAGCAAAGAACTAAAACATAAATAACAAAAAAGCGGGGACAGATTGAATTCTGTCCCCGCTGGTATTTTAAGGGCAGCCGATTGGCTGCCCTTTTTTTGTTTATATCTCTTAGCGCCCCAAGGAGACCGGCATGTCTTCAGGATATTTCACTTGATAGCCGTACTGAATCTGTTGCTTTCCCTGCGCAGGAATACTTAGCTTCCAGATGAGTTGATCCTTATCCCTGATTGGCAGGGGTGGTGAAAAAGATTCTTGTAGCACGATCTTCTCATGTCCTGCGTGGGGATAGGAATCTTCTACCCGCAGATCAATAGCAAAGTTCTTATGATTAGCCAGATCGACTGTCCAGTTCCAGGAATAGGTGTGTTTTCTTGCTAGCAAGCCTTTTTCTCCGGCAACATGATCACTCTTCACATCAACAACAATGCCTGGGTCGCTGCCGAAACTCATGGTGATATCCTGTTTTTCATGCAGGGAAAAATTGCGTTGACCAACATGGACACCATCCACCTGAATGGAAGCCATTCCTGCTGGCAGGGGAAGAAAATCTTTCATTATGTCCAGATTCGCTTCCAGAAAAACCTGCTCGGACAATAATGGTCGGGTCAGGTAGGCAAATTCAGCATTCCAGAGACCTTCCCTGATTTTGATGCGAGATTCTTTGCCCGAGGCAACATTCACGCGTCCAAGATCGTAAATATCGAACAGCTGCCCCTCGGCTCTCTCTGGCATGGGCGCTGACTTCATCGCCGGTGCAGCGTCCATCGCCATCTCTTGTGGCATGGCCATCATCTTCAGGTTGCCACGTGCTCTCATTATTTGTTCTTCGCGGATTTCCCACGGTCTGATGTCAGGTGGTGTCAGGGTGAAAACTGGCTCGGCAGTAGCGATTTTTAAATGAACACCTGTCCAGTCGATACCAGTCTGCTGCTTAATTTTAGCGGTCCAGACCCATTGAATTTTTTTCTGACCGGGAAGAGCATTTAAACTGTAGCTGGATTGCCAGCCAGAGCGGTGGATGCGGTATGAATAAGCCAGTTTGAGAGCTGTTGTCGTGGGTTGGGAAAATTGAACTTGAACCCGCCAGTTACGTTGGTTATTGCCGGTTTTTTGCTGCAACTGGTTACGGGCTTCATTAAGCTGTTTCTCCAGTTCTGTTTTCTGCTGTTGCCGTTGGGTGGTGTCTTGGAGCAGGATAATACTCTCTTCGTGAATGATTCTGCCCAATTCTCGCGCATCTGCAAGAGTTTTTACCGGCAGATCTTGTTGATTTTTCCAATAATTTAGCGCGATGGTCCGCGATTCAATCTGGTCATCAACAGTATTGATTTCCCGTTCGAGTCGAGCAATCAATTCCTTGAGTTCTTTAAAATCAGAATCGTCTGGTAATATTGATTCAAATTCAATTGCGCTGATCTTCTGTTCCGGTGCCGCCTGCAATGCTAACTGCAAGGATTCGGGTATTGCCACATATGGCAGTAAAAGTGTTGCAGAATCTTCTCCTTGCGGGATGCTTGCCTGTTCGGAAACAGTGGCTCCCGAAGGATACAAGATGACTTCTGTTGGTTGCGCGAAAGCGGTGGATGCCAATAGGGTGACAATAATCAGGGAACATTGGAATAGATATTTCATAATCACCTCTTTTTTCAGGTTAAATAAAACATAACTATTCAGCATGGTTGCTGATGAAGCCGGGACTGTCCCGATTTTACGGTCTTGAATCTGCGTTGGGTCGCGCTGCAAAAGCCTAGGACAGCCCCCGTGCGGGGACAGTCCCGGTTTTGCTGAATAGTTTCTAAATAATATGATATTCTCAAAATAACTCAGGTTCAATTATAAAGATGTTGGAGAAAAAATGCAGAGAAAATTATTCCTGATCTGGCTCATTGTTCTGTTATGGCTATCTGGTTGCGCTATCAATCCGGTCACTGGGGAAAATGAGTTGGCCTTTGTCTCGGAATCGTCAGAGATTAGCATTGGTAATCAGCAATATCTCCCCAGCCGGCAAATGCAGGGAGGCGATTACAATGTTGACCCGCAGCTTGTTGCTTATGTTAAGCGTGTTGGACAACGCTTGGCGGCAGTGAGTGATCGAAAACTGCCGTATGAATTTAATGTCATCAATGATTCCACCCCGAATGCCTGGGCGTTGCCTGGTGGAAAAATTGTGATCAATCGTGGTTTGCTGGTTGAGCTTAACAGTGAAGCCGAACTTGCTGCCGTGCTGGGACATGAGATTGTTCACGCTGCCGCCCGTCACGGAGCGAAAGGGATGGAGCGAGGGATGATGTTGCAGGGAGCAATTCTGGCTGCTGGTATTGCTTCGCAGAATAGTGAATATGCTCAGATGGCGGTCGGTGGGGCCGGGATTGCGGCGCAATTAATCACCCACAAATACAGTCGCGATGCCGAAAGAGAAGCTGATTTGTACGGGATGACATATATGTCCAGAGCCGGTTACGATCCCCGGGCTGCTATCAATCTGCAACAGACCTTTGTGCGTTTATCCGAGGGAGGCGATTCAAACTGGCTTAACGGCCTGTTTGCCAGTCATCCTCCGTCACAGGAACGGGTTGATGCAAATCGTATCACTGTAACGACATTACCACCGGGGGGAGAGCTTGGTCGTGAGCGTTATCAGCAAGCTATTGCTCCTTTATTGCGAGATCAGGATGCCTATAAGTCTTTTGACGAAGGGCGCAAAGCGTTACAGGACGGAGATATCGAACGGGCTCTCAGTTTGGCGGATAAGGCGTTAAAAGCACAGCCACAAGAAGCACTGTTTCACTCATTGCGTGGCGATGTTCGTTTGAATCAACAACGCTACCGCGATGCGGTGACCAATTATGATCGTGCTTTGCAGCGTAATGATGAATATTTTCACTATTATTTACAGCGTGGACTGGCTCGGTTAAAGCTTCATGAGACAGCACAGGGCGAAGCAGATCTGAAAAAAAGTATTGAATTTCTCCCCACCGCCCCAGCTATGAATGCCCTGGGTAATCTTTCCCTTAACGGGGGGGATGTCGTTGCTGCGAAAAACTATTTTGCAGTGGCGGCTGGCTCAAATTCAGACGCCGGTAAGGCGGCTAATCGTTCACTGATCCGACTTGATCTCCCTGATAATCCCCACAAATATCTGCAAATTAGATTGGGACGTGACCGTAGCAACTATTTACTGGTTCAGATTAATAATCGAACCGAGCACACAGTTGATAATGTCAGCTTCATCGTGCAATTTCTGGATGCTCAGGGGAAGGTTCGAAAGGTTCAATTGCAGCTACCCGGTCGTCTTGCTTCGCAGCAGTCGAGAACACTATCTACAGGACTTGGGCCATTTGACAGTTTGGAAAAGGTGCGGGGACAGATTATTCGGGCGCGGGTAGTTAAATAAACCTGATTCAGCAAGTAGATACTCTGATTTTGAAAAGTTAGCAAAGGGCGAAAATGAAGGGATACGTTCAGGTTTACACTGGTGATGGTAAGGGAAAGACCACGGCTGCGCTGGGACTAGCTTTGCGTGCTGCTGGAGCCGGTCTTAATGTCTATATTGCTCAGTTTGTGAAAGGGATGGAATACAGTGAACTGAACATGATTTCTAAACTCCAAAATATCACCTTAAAGCAGTATGGAAGAGATTGTTTTATCTACAAAAGCCCTGAGGATGAAGATATCAAAGTGGCTCTCGCTGGGCTAAAGGAAGCCAGAGAAATGATGTGCTCAGGTGAATATCAGGTGATTATTCTCGATGAGGCCAATATCGCTACCTATTACAATCTTTTTAGTGTGGAGGATTTGCTTGATTTTCTCCGGGAAAAACCAGATGGGGTTGAACTGGTCATTACTGGGAGGCGGGCTGATCCAAGGATTATCGAAGCAGCCGATCTGGTGACAGAGATGAAAGAGATCAAGCATTACTATCAGCATGGTGTAGAAGCAAGAAAAGGAATTGAAAAATAATGTTTTTAGTTGATAAGCCGTATGTTTCAGATTTTTTCAAAAAGACGGTTCGAGATAACGATATCCCAGTGGTTGCAACAGAGGCGTCCAGACAGATGGACCTTTATGACACTACGCAACTGATCAGTGAATCCCGTGCGATTGAAATGATGCGAGAGAGAAAAAATATCCCCATCTATACAACCTCTGAAAATGCCATCGGCTGGATATCAGAAAATCTTTCTTTTAGTGACCTGCCTGAGCAAATTGGGCTGTTTAAGGATAAGTTAAAATTCCGGGAACTGACAAAAATAATTTTCCCAGACTTTTACTTCCGGGGTGTCAGCATCAACGAGTTGCATAATATTCAATTTGAAGAATTGCAACTGCCATTTATCATTAAGCCGAGCATTGGTTTTATGAGTATGGGCGTTTATAAAGTTGCAAATTATGAGGAGTGGGGCGGTGCAATCGCGTCAATCACCGCAGAAATAGATGAGGTCAAGGGGCTTTATCCCGACTCTGTTCTGGATACAAGTTCTTTTATTATTGAACAGTGCATCAACGGAGAAGAGTTTGCTGTTGATGTCTATTACAATTCCGTTGGTGAAGCGGTTGTTTTAGGCATCCTAAAGCATGTTTTTTCTTCGGATGCTGATGTGAGTGACAGGGTTTATGTATCGTCCAAAGATATCATTGAAAAAAACCTGACTGAATTTACTGAATTCGCCGATAAGATTGGTCGTCTGGCTGGGGTGGAAAACTTTCCGGTTCATATCGAGCTTAGAAGAGATAGCGATGGAACAGTCTTGCCAATAGAGGTTAACCCGATGCGCTTTGGGGGGTGGTGCACTACCGCAGATATTTCCTTTTTGGCCTATGGATTTAATCCCTATCTTTACTATTACACACAACAAAAGCCCGACTGGTCTCAGTTGCTTCAGGGGAAAGAAGGAATTCTTTTCAGTGTCGTTGTGTTGGACAATTCAACTGGTATCGCGATCGATAAAATCAAATCATTTGATTATGATAAGTTGCTTTCAATATTTAGTAAGCCGTTAGAATTGAGGAAAATTGATTTTCAGCAGTATCCTGTTTTCGGTTTTTTGTTTACGGAAACTGCAGAGGATAATTTTGTTGAGCTCAAAAATATATTGGATTCAGATTTGAGGGAATTTATTACCCTCAAATGATGGTGTCGCAAAATGAATATCGGAGGTTAAACAATGTCACAGCCCATATCATTTCAATACCCGGAACGAGTTCGACTCGCCCAAACACCTACTCCATTGGAGAAAATGGAGCGCTTGAGCAGTAAGTTTGGTGTTGATATCTATTTTAAGAGGGATGATTACACGGGCACTGAGCTATCCGGGAACAAAGTTAGAAAGCTGGAATTTATCCTCCAGCATGCCTTGAAGCTGGGAGCAGACACTGTGATTACCTGCGGTGGGGCGCAGTCAAATCATTGCCGTGCGACCGCTTTTGCAGCGAAACGCCTTGGCCTTAAGTCAGTCTTGCTACTACGTACCCCCAATCCCGATCAACCGCCAGCCCTCGAAGCCAATATTCTTCTTGATTGTCTGGCTGATGCAACAATTATCTGGATTACGCCAGAACAATATCAACAACGGGATCAATATTTTGCCTGGCAGGCGGAGAAGCTTGTAGCTGCTGGTGCTTGCCCTTATATCATCCCCGAAGGTGGTTCTACTGCACTTGGCTCTTGGGGTTATGTCGCTACGGTGGAAGAACTGGTGGGTGATGTGGCATCCCTAGAGGGGGAAGCATCGGTGCCGACAACGGTTATTTCTGCCATCGGGTCGGGTGGGACATCTGCCGGGCTAATTATGGGAAACAAATTATTTGCTGCCGGTTTTCGCATCGTTGGTGTGAATGTTTGCGATGATAGAGAGTATTTTCAGAAAGTCATCGGCAACATTATGAATGACTTTCAGGGTAAATACCTTGAGCAGTCCCTTGTAACCACCGCAGATATAGAAATTCTGGATGGCTACGTTGGCAAGGGCTATGCGCTGTCGCAACCGCAAGAACTTGAAGCTATCAGGGATCTAGCACGCCTTGAGGGAGTGGTGCTCGATCCGGTTTATACGGGCAAGGCTTACTATGCGATGATCTCAGAACTTGAGAAAAATCCCGAATGCTTTGGCTCGCGGATTATTTATCTTCATACCGGTGGACTTTTCGGTTTGTTCTCTATTGCGGACCAGATGGCAAAATTTCTTTGATAAAGTTGAAGCTGGTTTTAGTCTGTTTTGGTTCGTTGAACTTTGCGGGATAAATAAAATATCTGCTGCGCTTTATTTATATACACCCCGTATATATAATAAAAATCTTCAATATCAGTATGTTACAGTGCCAAAGTTGTTCCTCCTCTAAGTTATAACCCGCCAGAGTGTATGTCTTCTGTATACAAAATATTTTTCTGCTGGAAATCATAAATACAACATACTATTTTTATTACTCAATAAAAACAGTATGTTATGGGTTGTTCTGAAATATTTTAAAA
>JASJGU010000098.1:0-13318 GCA_033791385.1 Desulfuromusa sp. | reverse complement strand
GAACTGTCCTTGTCTGTCATGTGGGGCGCTAATATGGGCTTTGTGAAGGATATTGTCCCCCAATGGAATGCCTACCTTGATCAGGCAACAGGTGGACAGGTTGAGATTGTCGTCTATCCTGGTGGAACCTTGTCCAAGGCGACTGAAGCATACGAAGGTGTGGTTCAGGGTGTTTCTGATTTGGCTGTGGTTGCTTATCCTCTTACACGAGGACGTTTTCCAGTTATTGAAACATTCGTTCTTCCCGGAATCCAATATAATAACTCAGTGGCAGCATCTCACATATTCAACGAAGGGATGAAGCTACTGAAGCCTGCAGAGCACAATGATGCTCATTTTCTTTGGGGCTGCGCAACGGGCCCTGGTGAAATCCAGAGTCAAGTTCCTGTCCGTAATCGTGATGATTTAAAAGGTCTTACAATCGCTGTCAATTCAGGAAACAGAGTGGATGCGATGAAACTCCTGGGCGCTTCACCAATTATGATGCCAACACCTGACTGGTATGAAGCCCTACAGCGTGGCGTTATGCGGTCTGCTCTTATCGCAGGCGAAGTCCTTGATGGATACAGACAAATGGAAGTTAACGGCGATTATGTGACGGTAACTCCGTTCCTGTTCAACATGGTGTTCGGCATGGTTATCAACCAAGACTCATGGAACTCTTTGCCCGCCGATGTCCAGGCTGCACTTTCTGTTATGCCGGAATCCCTTCCACCCCTCTGGGACAAGTTTAACCAAAAAGGATATAAGCTTAATGCCGAACATAAAACAGTGGAAGTCATCAGATTGTCTGCTGAACAAAACGCCGCCTGGCTTGCTACAATCAAGCCTGTGGCAGCAAAGCATGTTGCCGATCTCGACAGCAAGGGCTTGGATGGTCAGAAAATCCTGAAGCAGGTTCAAGATCTGGCTGATAAATACAACAAGCAATATTCTGATGTAGCCCCGTATCTTAACTGATTATTGAGGCTTTCGTATTTAGATAACCCGCTATTGCTCAAGTGTTGTCTTGCTTGAGCAATAGCGAAGCCTGCACAGGCACTTGTAGCATTGATGATGCCCTGCTGAGTTGTTCTGTATTAGACCGCTAACAAGTTAGAATTGAATTTCTGATTTTGTTTATGATTTGTTTCAGTTATGCATAGAAATGTATGGTGTCAGAGAAGAAAGGGGCTCGAAATTGAATAAATTGGAATCAGGGACAACTCTGGGCGCGGATGAAGAGTATGGCTATACTTTTTGTGATGGCTGTAATCATGTGCCTTTTTGTGGGATACGCTTTACCAGACGCGGTGATGTGGTGACTCATGTGGAGTCGTGGCCAGGATGTCCTGCCGGACCTTTGTGCTCAAAAGGATATGCGACACTGCAGCGGCTGTATCATCCAGATCGCTTGAAATATCCCATGAAGAGAACGAACCCCAAAGGTTCGGCTGATCCGGGATTTGTTCGAATCTCTTGGGATGAAGCTTATGACACAATAACTGGACATATGAAACGCATTAAAGAAGAGCATGGCCCACACTCTGTGTTTTTTTATGTGGGTGACCCTAAGGAACCACGTGCTGCAGTGCAGCGGCTGGCAGCGACCTATGGTTCGGTTAACTATGGCTGCGAAAGTTCAACTGCTTGCCGGCGTGCAGCACAGTTAGCTGAGCTATTAACCTATGGTTTTCCGACGCTGGGTAACTTACCCTCGGCAGAAACCAAAGTAATGCTGATATGGGGAACCAATCCAGCGTATTCGGGCCAGCCATATATGTGTCATGGAGTTTTGGCGGACGCCAAGGAACGGGGAGTTAAGTTTATTGTGGTTGATCCCCGGACGAGCCCAATGGTCAGTACCTTGTCAGATATCCACTTAGCTCCACGACCAGGAACAGACGCCGCATTGGCAGCTGGCATGATGCATGTAATTTTCAAGGAAAATCTAGAAGATAAAGAGTTTTGTGAAAAGTGGATACATGGTCTCAATGAGTTAAAGGCCTATGTCGCTGATTTTTCTCCCGAGCGGGTAGAAACGCTTACAGGGGTCCCCGCTGAAAAGCTTATTGAAGCTGCTCGACTTTATGGGTCTAGTAAGCCAGGCGGGTTGATGACGGGTTCTCAAGGGACCACTCATAACACGAATGCTACAAACAACCATAGAGCCTTACTGATGGTTCCTGCTGTGTGCGGATATGTCGATACTCCTGGGGGAATTGTCAAGCCGACTAATCCCTTGGAGCATATGGGAGGGATTTGGGCCGATGGACCGCCAGCTTTTTCACTGAGAGAAAAGATGCTGAGTATGGCAGAACATCGATTGGATCTGGAAGAATTTCCTGTTTGGGCAGAAAAAATCTTTGAAGTCGAAACCAATCATCTGGTGGAGTGGGCCAAGGAAGGTAAGGTTAAGGCCTTTTTGGGTTGGGGTCTAAATACAATGATTTGGGCACAATCAAAAGAGTATCAAAAGGCAATTCAATCTCTTGAATTCAGTATGACGGTAGATTATTTTTATCGTCCATGGTCGCATGATTACGTAGATATTATTCTCCCAGCTGCCATGAATTTTGAACGCAAGGCCCCTTTTGCGGTGCACGGGAGAACAATATACGGGCGGACGCCGGTTCCACCTCAGGGCGAGTGCCGTGAAGATTGGCAAATTGCTCTCGAAATAGGCCATCGCTTGGGATACGAGGATGTTTTCTTCGGCGGAGATGCGGAAGCAGCCTGTGATGAAATTCTTAAGCTATGGGACCTTGATTATGCAACTCTGCGCGAACATATCGCAGAGGGAATTACCATCCCAGCTAAAGGGCCAGAGGTATTCGACAAATACGAAAAAGGGATGATTAGGCCCGATGGCCATTCAGGCTTTCCGACGCCGACTGGTAAAATTGAAGCCTTTTCAACAATTTTAGAAAAACATGGCTATCCAGCATTGCCCGAATATAAAGATCCGCTACCGACATCTGATGAGTATCCGCTAGTCCTGTTATCGGGTGCGCGATTACCGTTTATCACTCACAGTAAATGGCGAGATGATTCCCCATGGTTGCTGGAACTGCAGAAAGAGCCGCTTATGGATATTAATGTCGAGGATGCGGCGGCAAGAGGACTTAAATTGGGTGACGCTGTTTTTGTTAAAACGGCTTGGGGTGAAATTCAAGTTAAGGTGAAGCCTACGGTTATGATGCCACCTGGCGTGGTTGGTATGATGCATGGGTGGGCGAAAGCTAATGTTAATGATGTCATTCCAAGAGAATTTGATCCTATTTCAGGATATCCCCCTTTTAAAGAAACGCCTTGTGAAGTTTTGAAAGTGGCCGAAGCCTGATGGTTGTCGATTCTAGAAAGGGGATAGCTAATGCCTAGATATGGGATTGTTTGTGATGTGAACCGTTGTGTGGGTTGTATGACCTGCGTCATCAACTGTAAGGAAGAAAATCTGACACGACCGGGTATTTGGTGGAACCAAATCCTGCAAGTTGAAAATACAGAAGCCAAGCGCATCATGTATGTGCGATATGCCTGCATGCATTGCGAAGACCCTCCTTGCGTTAAGGCTTGCCCTAATCATGCTATCTATCAGCGACAAGATGGAATTGTTTTGGTCAATAAGGAAAAGTGCAGTGGGGTGGGTGATTGTGTTGATGCCTGTCCCTATGAAGTGATCATGATGACACCTGACAAGCAATATTTTACAAATAATCAGGCGCTCTATGATCACTCTCCGGCAGAACACCGTGTCCATCCACCAGGCAAGGCTTCTATGTGTACGCTTTGCTACCATCGCATTGATCAGGGACTAGAGCCCTCTTGCGTTGTGGGATGCCCATCTAAGGCGATGATCTTCGGTGACTTGGATGATCCTGATAGCCCAATCCAGAAGTATGATGATTCAGAGCCTTTACAAGCGGGGGCAGGGACAAGACCAAAAGTAACGTACAGATTCCCTGATGGACAGAAAGATTATGTGGAAGAGGCAGTAATGCAGAACCCTCATATGCCAAAGTAAGCCTTCGAATGCTGTCTGAAGTCATGGTTGGATAGAAACGTCCTCCATTAAAGGAAAGAATTAAAATGAAATACGTTAAAGGAATTAGCGCTAAAATTTACAAACAGCGATTGGTTACAACGCTCTATGGACTAGAATTAATTATCAAGTTTGTTGCTCGCCGTGACAATAAATTTCTAAAATTGATCTCTTTACATGATTTTACTGCACAGATAGGTGCAGAAGACACCAATGTGTCTCGATGGTATTCCTTCCAGAAGGGGAAACTCACCTCTGGAACGGGAAAAAGGGAAAATGCTAAAGTCTCTGTGCAATTCCGTTCGACCGAAGAGGCTTGTCGGGTCATGAATCCCAAGGCGGATCAGCAAGAAGTCATTGATGCGATGAAAAATTTTCGCATGTCTCAGCTCGGTGAAGAGGCTCTTGCAGTGCATTTTATGGAGATCCTTTCTACTATGATGCACAGCCGCGATGTTTATGGCACGCCACAATCTGATGGTTCAATGCGTTTGACTAACAACACGAATGGTGGCCCGGTTTTTGTTGATGTCAAGGATGACAAAATTATCCGTATTGTCCCGATAGACCTTACTGATGAAGATCCTGATCCTTGGACTATAGAAGCCCATGGACGACAATTTACTCCTCCGAAAAAGTCCACAGTTTCTCCTTATACAACTGCTGTCAAATCCACAATATACAGTAAGGATCGCTTGTTGTATCCAATGAAGCGAGTTGACTTTGACCCCGATGGTGAGAGAAATCCGCAAAATCGTGGGACAAGCGATTATGAGCGGATTAGCTGGGATGAGGCTATTGATATTGTTGTCAAAGAAATTCATCGCGTTAAGCTTAAGCATGGTCCCGGTGCAATTATGAATGGGTCCGGATCGCATCATACCTGGGGAAACTTAGGTTACTGGCTTAGTGGCCGACGTAGGTTTTTTAACTCTATTGGTACTACCTACGTTGAACATAACCCCGATAGTTGGGAAGGTTGGTACTGGGGGGCAATGCATCATTGGGGCAACTCAATGCGTTTAGGAGCTCCAGATACCTATGGTACCGTTGAGGATTTATTGCAAAACTGTGAGATGATTGTTTTTTGGTCAAGTGATCCCGAATCGACTAGTGGTGTATATGGAGCGATGGAAGGGAGTGTTCGTCGACTCTGGGCCAAAGACTTAGGGATTGAAATGGTCCATATCGATCCTTATTTCAATCATACCGCAGCACTTATGGGTGGGAAGTGGCTTGCGCCAAGACCGGATACTGGTGGTGCAATAGCGCTTGCAATTGCGTATGTCTGGATCACGGAGAGCCTTTACGACAAAGAATTTGTAGCTGATAAAACCGAAGGTTTTGAAGAATGGCGTGCCTATGTGGTAGGTGAGACAGATGGTATTGCCAAGACTCCAGAGTGGCAGGAGAATGAGACTGGACTTGCTGCACGTGATGTGCGGGCTCTCGCTCGGAAATGGGGAAGTAAGCGAACCTATCTGGCTGCTGGCGGAATTCAGGGTTTTGGTTCCGCTTGCCGTGCTGCAACAGGAATCAATTGGGCCCGGACTTTAGTGTGTTTAATGGCGATGCAGGGAATCGGTAAGCCTGGGGTTAATATGGGGAATTTACAGCAGGGAACACCGGTTGATACGCGGTTCTTTTTTCCCGGATATTCTGAGGGAGGGTTGTCTGGAGACATCGAAGGTACGGCCCTCGCTGTCAATATGTACCAGAGGATGCCTCAGCTACTTGCTATGAATACAGTTTATCAAAAAGTGCCTCGCATGAAAATTCCCGAGGCCATTATGAATGACAGTGCTGATTGTTGGCCGACTGATACGAAGGCTATTGAAGGCCAATTTATGGACGCCCATTACCCTGCACCTGGGCATTCGCCAGTGCGGATGTACTGGAAATACGGTGGTAGCCATTTTGGGACCATGACTGAAACAAATCGTTATGCTCGTATGTATCGCCATGAAAATTTGGAGTTTGTTGTTAATCAGTCGATTTGGATGGAGGGCGAAGCGCGTTTTGCGGATGTTCTCCTGCCCGCCTGTACCAATTTTGAGCGTTGGGATATTGGTGAGTTTGCTAATTGTGGCGGTTATATCCAGCATAGCTATACGCAGTGCAACAATCGTATTGTTGCTATGCAGCATAAATGTATAGAACCATTGGGAGAATCAAAAAGCGATTTTGAAATTTTTAAACTCATTGCCACAAGACTTGATTTAGGAATGTATTTTACCGAAGGTTCCAGTGAGTTGGATTGGTGCAGGCGGCTATTTGATGGGACTGATTTGAAAAAAAATATCAAATGGAAGGACTTTCTGCGACGTGGTTACTATGTGGTTCCTCCACCACCCAAAGAGCTGCGTGATCCCGTCAGTTGGCGCTGGTATTACGAAGGACGGAAAAAAGATGTTCCGGAGGTTAGTCCTTTGCCTGCAGACTACACTGCTAAAATGGGTGAGGGGTTGCAGACCCAGTCGGGCAAGATTGAGTTTGTTTCTAACAGTCTGAAGCGTTTTGACGCTAACGATGAAGAACGTCCACCATTGCCGACTTATATCCCCTCTTGGGAAGGCCAACACGACAAAAAGCTATATGCACGTTTTCCCTTAAATCTTATTACCCCACATTCGCGTTACAGTTTTCATACGATGGCGGACGGTAAGGATTCTCATATTAATGACATTCCTGACCATCGCGTGCTGATCAACGGACACCATTATTGGGTCATGCGCATCAATCCGGATGATGCGCAGGCTCGGGGTATCAACCACCATGACTTGGTTGAGCTTTACAATGACAGAGGTTCAGTGGTCTGCGCTGCACTTGTTACTGCTCGTGTTCCTGTGGGCACTGTTCATTCATATGAATCATCAGCGCGATACGAACCAATAGGAGTTCCCGGAGAGTCGACGGATATCGGGGGGTGTGTAAATATCCTGACTCCCAGTCGTCCGATTATTTCCCGATCGCATTCGACAGCATGCAACACATGTCTTGTTGAAGTTCGCTCTTGGCAGGGTGCTAATGATGAAAATAAGGAGAGTGCATTATGAGTAAATGGCACTTAATTGTAGATGTTGCACTTTGCGTGAATTGTTGTAATTGTTTTCTTGCGGTCAAAGACGAATATTGTGGAAATACTTTTCCTGGATATAGTGCATCTCAACCCCATCATGGTCACCGATGGTTTGATATCCAGCAGGTTGAACGTGGGTCCGGGAGCCTGATGGATGTGGCTTATCTGCCTGTGACATGTAACCAATGCGCAAATCCTCCCTGTCTAAAGGCAGCTAAGGATGGAGCAGTAACGCAGCGCAACGATGGTATTGTCATCATTGATCCTGAGCGAGCCCGTGGCCAGAAGCAGATCATGGCAGCATGTCCATATAACCATATCTGGTGGAACGAGGAATTGCAGCTTCCCCAAAAATGGTCATTCGATGCACATCTTATGGATCATGAATGGCCACAGCCTAGACCGGTTCAATCTTGTGGTACTGGAGCACTGATTGCTGTTAAAGCCGAAGACACAGAGATGGCTGAACGGGCAGAACGAGAAGGTCTAGAGGTTCTGCACGAGGAGTATGGAACCAAACCGCGTGTCTGGTATAAAAATCTTTACCGTTTTAGGGATGCCTTCATAGCGGGATCAGTTTCAGCTTCTATCGACGGCCGTTGTGAATGTGCTACTGATGCTGAAGTTGTGCTATCGAATGACGGTGAAATTAAGGTTAGCATAAAAACAGATAGCTTTGGAGACTTCAAGTTCGATCGATTACTATTGAACTCAGGTGAATATAGTTTGCAGGTTCAATACAAGGACTGGCCACCTTATTCACAGAGCTTGGTTCTGGGCAAAAGCGTAAATCTTGGCGAAATCAACCTGGGTGAGAAAAAATAAAACGATTAAGGGGTAATTAGTCCCCTGCTGCTTGCGGTGGGGGACTCAGTCAAAGAGTACTTATTTATTTTTTTGAAGATTTAAGGATTGGTTGACACTGTGAATGGAAAAGTGTTTTATTGTCGTTATAAGTGAACATTTACTTATTGTTATTTTTTGCGCCAACCTAGGAAAATTGCGACAAAAAATCTATAAAACAAATCAAATTGCTATTGACTACCCCTTGTGAAGCTTGTATAGCGCTAGCGTTACTTAAATAGTAATGGATTTGTCATGATGAATTCATTGTTTTAATAGTGTACTTAACCCAAAACCGGAAAGAGGAGGCTTCTATGGCTACAAAAAAAGAAAAGCTCGAGTTAGGATCTGATAGAAGAGACTTTTTAAAAACAGCTGGTAAAACGTTTGCTGCTGCTGGGGTCATTAGCGCTTTACCAGCACTGACAACTAAGGCTTGGGCATCGAAACGTGATTACATTCTCATTGGCCACCCCAATCCATCAACCGGTCCTTTAGCCGATTTTGGTGAAGCAACTCCATGGGCTGATGAGCTGGCTGTAGCCGCAATAAATGAAAAGGGCGGGATTTATATCAAAGAACTTGGTAAAAAACTGCCAATAAAAGTTAAGTACGGGGATACAGAGAGTAGTCCTTCCAAGGCTGGAGAAGTTGCTGCCCGAATGATTCTTAAGGACAAAGTAGATTTAATGATCGCCCTCCACACCCCTGATACTGTTAACCCCGTTACCGCTATTTGCGAGCGCTACAAGATGCCTTGCATCTCACTCGACGCTCCCATCGAGCCATGGTTAACTGGTGGCCCATATAAGTGGACCTATCACGCCTTTTGGAAAGTTGACACAATTGCTGATCTGTTTATGGATATGTGGGATACACAGAAGACTAACAAAGTCGTCGGTTGTTATTTCCCTAATGATGTCGACGGTATGATGTGGTCCAAGCTGTTCCATGAAAAATTGCCGAAACGTGGCTACAAGCTCGTTGACCCCGGCCGTTTCCCCTATTTTAACAAGGATTTTAGCTCTTTTGTAAATGAGTTTAAAAAAGAAAAAGTTGAGATAGTGACCGGCTGCCTCATTCCACCCGATTGGGCAACGGCTCTGCGACAGATGCATCAGATGTCTTTTGTTCCTGAAGTTATGACAATTGGCAAGGCAATTTTGTTCCCATCTTCAGTTGGAGCCCTTGGTGGGGATTTGGCAAATGGCCTGTCTTCTGAATTGTGGTGGAGTCCATCGCACCCCTTTAAGTCTTCGATTTCTGGTGAAACGGGGCAACAGTTGGTTGATAAGTGGACCAATGAATCAGGCAAGCAGTGGACCACGCCAATTCCATTCAAATATGCTGCCTACGAAATTGCTTACGATGCACTGAGCCGGGCGCAGAGTCTTGATAAAGAGGCAATTAGGGATGCTATCGGAACAACAAATCTTGACACGGTAGTGGGCCATATTCAATACAACGCTGAACATTATGCTGAGACCCCTGTTGTCGGTGGTCAATGGGTTAAGGGAGATCGCTGGCCGTGGGAAATAAAAATTGTTAATAACGGTGGGCATGATTTTATCCCTGTTGAACAGGAAATGTTCCCAATTAAATAATTAATTGTTCAGCAGAAATATTTGGGTTTTGAATCGAGCGGCGGCTCAGCCGCCGCTCGATTTCTTCATTTAAGTGACAATAAGTGAAATGAGATTATGGATAACATCCTTTCAGTAAAAAATTTACATAAACAATTTGGAAACCTTACCGCGGTGGGTGATCTTTCATTTGATGTGCAACGTGGTGAAATACTGGGGTTATTGGGGCCTAATGGCGCGGGTAAAACAACAATCTTTAATCTGCTTAGCGGTGCCTATAAGGCTGACAAAGGTGAAATTCTTCTGGATGGTGTAGATATCGCCCAGAAATCATCAGCGGGCCGCTGCCATTTGGGGATAGGCAGAACTTATCAAATTCCTAGGCCTTTTGGCAAACTATCGGTATATGAAAATCTGCTGGTTTGTGCTGTTCACGGTGCCAAAATGAGTGAAAAAGAAGCCAGGCCTTGGGTCCATGAGGTTCTTGAACTGGTGTGTATGCAAGAGCATAAATCAGATCTGGCCGGCGGTATTCCTCTTTTAGATCGTAAAAGGCTGGAATTGGCGAAGGCGCTTGCGACTAAACCTAAATTGATTCTTATTGACGAGGTTGCCGGCGGTCTGACTGAAGGTGAAGCGGGGCAGTTGCTTCAGATTGTAAAGCAAATTCAACAGTCAGGTGTGACAATTATTTGGATTGAGCACATTCTGATGATGATGGGTGAGGGTGGCGTTGATCGACTATTATGTGTTGCTGACGGCGCGCGCAGGTTGATATGTAGTGATCCGCAGTCGGTTATGAATTCAAAGGAAGTACAGGAGTGTTATCTGGGAGTGGAGGAGTCATCGTGACAAGGGAGACAGTTTTAAAGGTTGATAACATCAATGTCTTTTACGGAGAGTTACAAGCTCTTTGGGATGTAAGTATTGATGTTCATAAAGGTCATATTGTCTCTGTCATTGGTGCCAATGGTGCAGGCAAGTCGACTCTTCTTAATAGTATTGCCGGGGTGATGACTCCGCGCACCGGCACGATGGAACATATGGGTGTCTCAATAAACAGAATGCGTCCGGATGAAACAGTAGCACAAAAAATTGCCTTGGTACCGGAAGGCCGCCGCATCTTTACGAGAATGAGTGTCTACGATAATCTCATTATGGGTTCGTATCCAAAAGAAGCCAGGCAGTTTAGAAAACGTAATTTAGAACGCGTTTATCACTTATTTCCCAAGCTGGCTGAACGGCGCAATCAGCGTGCCGATACGTTCAGTGGCGGTGAGCAACAGATGCTGGCAATCGGACGAGCACTTATGTCCGGACCGGAGTTGATGCTGTGCGATGAGATTTCTCTCGGATTAGCCCCTACGATTATTAAACAAATATATAAACGCCTGGAAGAAGTGAATGATGAAGGTATGTCGATTGTGTTGGTAGAGCAGGATATCCACCAAAGTTTAAAAGAAGCGGATTATGTTTACGTCATGCTCAAAGGGCGCATTGTCTTGGAAGGCAAGCCTTCAGACCTAAATGTAGACCAAGTTAAAGCAGCTTATTTTGGAGTTTAGTGCTAGGCGAATTTCATGTTCAAGATGTTTGAGGAGTGTTAATGATTGATTTAGTGCAGCCTATTATTAATGGAATTTTACTGGGTGGTCTTTACGCACTGGTTGCTGTCGGAATGTCAATGATGTTCGGTATCGTGCGACTGGTGAATCTGGCACACGGTGATTTGATGATTCTTTCAGCGTACCTGGCTTTTGTTTTAACCTCATCAATGGGAATTCATCCGTTATTGACGTTGATTTTGGTGATTCCAGCGATGTTTGTAATTGGTTATTGTGTGCAGAAGTATCTTTTGAATCGTGTGCTTGGTAATGATATGGAGCCACCACTCCTCGTTGCCTTCGGCATTTCAATTATCGCACAAAATCTTATGATTTTAGTATTTTCTCCTGATGCCCAAAGTTTAAATTCAAGTCTTGCCATTGCTTCAGTAACCCTGCCGATGGGGATCAGTGTCTCTGTGCTTTACGTGATTGGTTTTGTTGCAAGCATCGTTGTTGTGTTTCTATTACAGATGTTTTTTAAACACTCGTATATGGGTAGGGCAATCAGGGCTGCCTCTGATGATGAGATGGCGGCTCAATTAAATGGGGTTTTTACCAAACGGACATATGCGACTGCAATGGGTATTGCCATGATGACCGCTTCAATTGCCGGTGTGCTGATTGGTATGATGTTTACTTTTTATCCCTATACAGGATCGCAGTACATGCTCATTGCGTTTGGCGTAGTGGTCATCGGTGGACTGGGAAGTATCAAAGGTGTCTTTGCTGGAGGAATTATTCTAGCTTTGGCACAATTGCTCGGTGCACATTTCTTTGGCCCCGGCTACCAACTTTTATGTGGTTATCTGGTGTTGCTAGTCGTCTTGGCTGTGCGTCCTCAGGGAATCTTCGGAACGGTATGATGCAGATGAAAAACATTAGAAGTAATATGACTTTGATTATTTTGTGCGCTGTTGGATTGGCATTTGCGACACTTCCATTTTGGGGTTCTGAATACCTTTTATTCCTGGCATTTTTGTTTCTGATATATTTGACTTTTGCACAAATGTGGAATTTATTAGCAGGGTATTCTGGATTGATTTCGCTGGGGCAGCAAGCCTTTATTGGTTTGGGCGGCTATACTATGGCGATCATGACCAACTATTATGGTTATAATATCTGGCTTGGTGTTGTGTTCGGAGGAATTACGTCGGCTCTTCTTGCGCTGGTGATGTCTTTATTTATTTTTAGAATGAAGGATGTTTATTTCGCTATAGGTACTTGGATTTTCGCAGAAAGCTTGATGCTTTGGTTTAGTAATTGGGAGTATGTCAAGTTTGGAAGTGGACTCATGGTGAATCCGGAAAATCCACCTGATATGACGACAATATACTACGCATCTTTTCTGGTTGGCGTTGGTAGTGTAGCTGTGGTTTATGGGATGATGAGATCTAAGCTAGGACTTGGTTTGATGGCTATGCGTGATGACGAAAATGTAGCTGAGGCCATGGGGGTAGAGGTGTTTTGGTCGAAGTTCTACTGTTTTATTATCGGTGCTTTTGTGACAGGAACTGGAGCTGGTATTCTTTATATATTCCAGGTATTTATACAGCCATATAAGGCTTTTTCGATTGAATGGACAGTTTTGCTTGTGTTTATGGTGATAATTGGTGGAATTGGAACCATTGAAGGCCCAATTGTTGGAACTTTTCTCTATATTCTGTTGTCCCAGACCCTATCCGAGTATATGTCTTTGAGTATGCTTATCTTCGGTGGTGTTGCCATTGCTGTTATTTTGGTTGCCCCCAAAGGAATTATGGGAACTTTGCATGATAAGCTTGGTTTTGAAATACTATCTGCCCGAAGGCGGTGACTTGCTTTTATTTGAATTTGAATTCTACGAATAAAGGATGATGCATCTTGGTATCGCACATGACTTTACTAAAGTATCAGTTAGTCATGCGCGATACCAAGATGCATCAACAGCTCATATGTAGCTATATTTATCCAGAAATGCTGCTTTTAAGATGTATACTGTTGGCCATACCAGATTATCGTCATAGCCAGATCAATGGCTAAATGGATTTGCAGCTAGTCGGTCAAATCAAGAAAATCATCCGTTTTAACCTAAAACTCCGAAATTCTCTTCAGCGTTTATTCCGTGATGGCTTACGAAGGAAGAAGAGTCTTGACCATTTGCTGAACCTTCGTCGAATATTCTTTACTCTTCTCGGGGTTACCCATT
>JASJGU010000097.1:0-4869 GCA_033791385.1 Desulfuromusa sp. | reverse complement strand
CAATGAACAAACAGGCGATTATCGACACCGTTTTCCAGGGTGCCGGTAAAATTGCCAAAAACCCGATTCCTCCGACCATCTGGTCGTACAATGAAGCAACTGTGGATGACTCTTTTGATCCGGTTGCGGCGAAAAAAATGTTGGCAGAAGCTGGCTATCCAGATGGCTTTGAGATGAAGATCTGGGCCATGCCAGTCCAGCGCCCTTACAATCCGAATGCGCGCCGGATGGCAGAAGTTATTCAGGCCGACTGGGCAAAGGTTGGAGTCAAAGCCGAAATCATTTCTTACGAGTGGGGCGAGTATCTCAAGCGTTCCAAGGATATGGATCGTGACGGTGCTGTCCTGTTAGGTTGGACCGGTGATAATGGCGACCCAGATAACTTCCTCGCTGTATTACTTGGATGTGATGGCGTCGGTGGATCAAATCGTGCTCAATGGTGTTACCAGCCGTTCGAGGATCTGATTCAAAAAGCTAAGGTTGTAGCTGATCCTGCCGAGCGGACCAAGCTCTATGAGCAGGCTCAGATTGTGTTCAAGGAGCAGGCTCCATGGGCCACTATTGCTCACTCTGTGGTGTTTAAGCCAATGAGTAAAAAGGTTGTGAACTTCAAAATTGACCCCCTGGGTGGCCACATTTTCTATGGTGTCGATTTGAAATAATTCGCAGTAAATGTTATTCCTAGCCGGGAAAGAGATAGTTCTTTCCCGGCTTTTTTTGTGGTAGATAGCTTTTATGTTCAGTTTTTTGCTAAAACGAATTGGCGTAGTTATCCCGACCTTTATCGGTGTAACCTTGCTGACATTTTCCCTGATTCGCCTGATTCCAGGTGACCCAGTCGAGCTCATGGCTGGAGAGCGTGGTATTGATCCAATTCGGCATGCCGAACTGCTGGCTCAAATGGGGCTCGACAAACCGTTACTGGTGCAGTACTGGAATTACCTGACCGGTATTTTCCAGGGTGATTTAGGCACTTCAATTGTGACACGGGAGCCAGTTATTCGGGAGTTCTTTACGCTATTTCCGGCAACGGTAGAGCTGAGCTTATGCGCCATTATTATTGCTGTGGTGATCGGTTTGCCAGCGGGAATCATTGCTGCGGTACGGCGCGGTAAAGCAACTGACTACACGGTGATGGGACTATCCCTCACTGGTTATTCTATGCCCATTTTCTGGTGGGGTTTGCTGCTGATTTTGTTGTTTTCGGTCAACCTGGGGTGGACACCGGTTTCTGGACGGATTTCGGCGATGTTCTGGATCGATGAAGTGACGGGGTTTATGGTGATCGATGCATTTCTGTCAGATGAGGTAGGTGCTTTTACATCGGCGCTACGCCACTTGATCCTTCCCTCAATCGTCCTTGCAACGATCCCCCTGGCAGTTATTGCCCGGATGACCCGTTCATCAATGTTGGAAGTTTTACGTGAAGATTATGTCCAGGTGGCCCGGGCCAAAGGGTTGGCTATGCCATTGGTAGTCTGTGTTCACGCGCTACGCAATGCTTTGATCCCGGTGATTACAGTGATTGGTCTACAGATTGGGGTGCTGATGGCTGGGGCGATTTTAACGGAAACAATTTTTTCCTGGCCAGGGGTTGGTAAGTGGATGCTCGACTCTATTCATCGGCGTGATTACCCTTCGGTCCAAGGGGGGATTCTGTTAATTTCCTGCCTCGTGATCTTTGTGAATCTCACGGTTGATATTCTCTACGGCGTGGTTAATCCACGAATCCGTCATAACCGCTAGGGGAGCTGAAACATGAGTGGTCAGATCCAGGTAGCGGTTGTTGATGAGATGGTGCCCCCGGGCCCATTCCGGGAGTTCTGGAGCTATTTTTGTGGCAATCGTGGGGCACTGATCGGATTCTGCATCATTGTTACGGTTTTATTGGCAGCACTGTTTGCAAACTTTCTGACACCCCATTCTCCCTATGAACAATACCGTGATTATATCCTGACGCCCCCCGCCTGGCAGAATGGTGGCCTCTGGCGTTTTCCTCTCGGGACGGATGAAGTTGGGCGCGACGTTTTGACGCGACTGATTTTTGGTGGGCGCTTATCGCTGTTTATCGGCATGATGGTTGTTACTCTGTCACTGCTGCTTGGCACCTTGGTCGGGCTGGTGTCTGGCTATGCCAGGGGGGTCACGGATACTCTGATTATGCGCGCCGTAGATATTATCATGGCGTTACCCAGTCTGTTGTTGGCTCTGGCTATTGTCACTATCCTGGGACCGGGGTTGATCAATGCTTCGATTGCTATTGCGATTACCTACCTCCCCCATTATGTCCGGATCACCCGTGCTTCGGTGATAGCTGAAACATCCAAGGACTATGTGATTGCTTCTAGAGTCAGCGGTGCCGGGGTCTTCCGACTGATTTTTATCACTATTCTGCCGAACTGCATGGCACCGTTGATTGTTCAGGCCTCCCTTGGCTTCTCTAATGCGATTCTTGACGCGGCAGCCCTGGGATTTATCGGACTGGGAGCGCAACCTCCTAGTCCCGAATGGGGATCAATGCTGGCCAACGCTCTGGAATTTATCCAGCGAGCCTGGTGGGTGGTCACCTTTCCTGGACTGATGATCTTGGTAACGGTTCTGGCTTTTAATCTGATGGGTGACGGTTTGCGTGATGCCCTCGATCCGAAAATGAAGCTCTAATGTGTTTACTTGAAATAAAAAATCTAACTGTTGAATTTGGCAGTGAAAAAAAACCTTTCCGAGCTGTTGATAATGTTTGTCTGGAGATTGAAAAGGGCGAAGTTCTTGGGATCGTTGGTGAGTCGGGCTCTGGCAAGTCTGTGACGGCCAAGGCTGTCATGGGCCTGATTGATTGGCCTGGGCGTGTCATGGCAGAAAAAGTAGAATTTGACGGGCAGGATATGCTTGCCATGCCGGATAAGCAGCGTCGCAAAATCACTGGACGTGAAATAGCAATGATTTTCCAGGAGCCAATGACCAGTCTTAATCCCTGCTTTACGACCGGTTTTCAGATTGCCGAAGCACTCAAAATTCACGAAGGTGGCAGTCGGGCCATGCGTCGTTCCCGAACCCTGGAATTATTGGAACAAGTCGGCATCCCAGATCCACAAGCACGGCTTAAGGCTTTCCCCCATCAGCTTTCGGGAGGAATGAGTCAACGTGTGATGATCGCTATGGCGATTGCCTGTAATCCCAGGTTGCTGATTGCTGATGAGCCGACCACTGCCCTTGATGTGACCATTCAAGCGCAAATTCTTGACCTGCTTCTTAATTTGCAGCGCCAGCGACAGATGGCTTTGATCTTGATTACTCATGATCTGGCACTGGTTTCTGAAGCGGCCCATCGGATAGTGGTGATGTATGCCGGGCAGGTGGTTGAAATGGGTCCGGTTCCTGAAATTTTTGAATCGCCACGCCATCCATACACGGCGGCTCTTCTGGAAGCTTTGCCGGAACGATCGGTTGGAGCTGTTCGACTGAAAACAATTCCCGGTGTGGTTCCCGGCCAGTTTGATCGCCCGACCGGATGTCTTTTGAATCCGCGGTGCCGATTTGCAACTGACCGGTGCCGGCAACAGGTGCCACAACTGGTAACCGGCCTAGATGGGCGACAGGTTCGATGCCATACGCCGTTGGATACAGAAGGAAGACCACAGCAATGAGTTCTCAGAATCTGATTCTTGAAGCCCAGGATCTAACCCGCTATTACTCAGTCTCTCAAGGGCCATTCAAGCCGGCTGCAATCGTCAAGGCTCTTGATGGAGTCAGCTTCGAAGTTGAGGCGGGAAAGACTCTGGCGGTTGTTGGTGAGTCGGGTTGTGGCAAGTCGACTTTGGCTCGTCAGTTAACGATGATTGAGCGTCCGACCAGTGGTGAGCTAATGTTTGATGGTTTTGATCTGGCCAATGCTTCAGATCATGAACTGAAGACCGCCCGTCAGCGGGTGCAGATGATTTTTCAGAACCCTTATGGCTCCCTTAATCCAAGGAAAAAAATCGGTACAATAATTGGAGAACCTCTGGTCATCAACCGTAAGCTGGCGAAAACGGAAGTAGAGGAACGGGTTCGTAGTATTATGACCAAGGTGGGTTTACGCCCAGAGCATTACAATCGCTATCCGCACATGTTTTCAGGTGGCCAGCGGCAGCGGATTGCTATCGCCAGGGCACTGATGCTTGAACCCAAACTGGTGGTGGCAGATGAGCCTGTTTCGGCTCTTGATGTTTCGGTTCAAGCTCAGGTATTGAATCTCCTCAAGGATCTGCAGCAGGAGATGACTCTGGCGTTTGTGTTTATCGCCCACGACCTGTCGGTGGTGCGTTATATTGCCGATAAGGTAATGGTGATGTACTTAGGTCGGATTGCCGAATATGGTCAGGCGGAGCAAATTTTCTCCCGTCCCAGGCATCCATACACCCAGGCGTTATTGGCATCAACTCCCCACCTGAAAGCGCAGAATCGAAAACAACGGATTATTCTTTCCGGTGAACTTCCTTCCCCATTGGCCCCTCCTTCCGGCTGTGTCTTTCATACCCGTTGCCCATATGCGATACCACAATGTGCCGAGCAGATACCAGCGACGGTAGAGTTTGATGGCCGCCTGACCTCTTGCCTACGGGCTGCTGAGATTGCTGCTGAGCTGGAAAAATAAAAAGATATTCAACGTTTTTCTTTGAGGGGCGTAGTGAGAGGTAGGTTGCTTGCCGCCAGTTCTCCAAGCTTCTGAGCAATAGCCAACAGCGCCTTTTGGGACTGCCAAGAAAGTTTAATAAATTGACAGTTCCGATTCGGCATCAAAAATATGAAGATGGGTCAGGTCAAGAGTCATCTGTAGTTGTTCGCCAGCTGAAAAAATACGGCGCCCATCAGCCCTGGCAATCAAGTTGG
>JASJGU010000096.1:0-6419 GCA_033791385.1 Desulfuromusa sp. | reverse complement strand
ATCTTTCTACTATTTTACGTGGATTACAAAAATTATCGGCTGAAGTAGCGGATAAGACAGATCAGGGAAAAACCCAACAGCTAGAACAGGATCTGCAGCGGGCCATTGCCAACCTGCGCGAGATTATGAACAATTTACATCCGCAAACTCTTGATATTCTTGGCTTGGGAGCAGCGATAGAAGCCCATCTGGAGCAACATTGCTATGCAGATGAACTACCCGAGTATCACCTCCATATCGACCCCAAAGTGAGCAATCTGGATCTTGGTCGACTAAAACAACTGACCCTCTATCGGATCGCCATTGAAGCAATTCAAAACGTTATTAAACATGCCGCTGCCAGCCGCTATGAAGTCAGCCTGGAGATGCGTGAGAATACGCTTGTTTTGTCGGTTGAAGACAATGGAAAAGGGATACCGGAAGAAAACAGTCAGAGCAACGGACGCGGATTAAACAATATTCGCGAGCGGGCCAGAGCTATCGCTGCCGAAGTCGACTGGAAGCCATCACGGTTTTCCAGCGGCACCCGTTTTGAACTCACCCTGCCTTGTGTAACTTGATCCAGGAGAAGGTATGCAACCCTTAGATATTCTTATAGCTGAAGACAATCCAAAAGATTTTGAATTTCTCAAACAATTGCTCAGTGAATGGGAAGAACCCGTCAACATCACTCGGGCTTCCAACGGCAGTGCAGCGCTGGAAATAGGCTTATCGCGCAGCAATCCTCTGATCATCAGTGATATTCAGATGCCAGAAATGAACGGTGTCGATTTTGCTCAAAACCTCTGGGAAAAGCAACCGGAGGCGCGAATTGTCTTCTGGAGTCAATTCAAAGATGAGATGTATGTCCGCGCCTTGGTAAAAATTGTCCCTCAGGAAACCGTTTATGGCTACATCCTTAAGTCGAGCCCAAGAGAACGGATTTCTTCTGCAATCCGCACTGTTCTACTGGAGGAACAATGCTGGATCGAGCCAGAAGTGCGGAAAGTTCAAGGTCGGGTTGGACACAGCTTAACAGCGCTGTCCGACATCGAATATGAAGCCCTGCTCGATATTTCGTTGGGTTTGACCGACAATTTGATTGCCCAACGCCGCTATCTGTCTCGCCGTGGCGTACAAAGCCGCCTCAATTCCCTCTACAACAAGCTGAATATTGACCAGGAACAGTTCCAGAGTGAGAAAATTGGCGACTCATTCAATCTACGTAATCGTGCTGTTGCAGTATCAATTGCACGGGGGCTGATTAATGCGTTTGAAATGGAGAGCGAAGAACAAGAGTTTCAAAGCTGGTTTAAACGTTTTCGGCGCACCCACAAAACAAAAGAGTGATCAAGTGGTCTGACCGGCATTTTTAAAACTTTCCTCGTAAATATCCAACTACTTACCTTGTCTTAAATCTATCACCATGATAAAAGGTCTTACCAAAAAATCATGGAGAACAATATAATGAGCACAGTATTCAAACCGATCCGCCCAAAAAAACTCTCTGAAGAGATTGTAGAGCAGATCAAAGAGTTAATCTCTCGAGGCGATCTTGGACCAGGCCAACGAATCCCATCAGAACGCGACCTGGCAACTTTTTTAGGCGTGAGTCGCCCCTCAGTCAGAGAAGCGATTATGGTTCTTGAAGCGATGGGATTTCTAGAATCACGTCATGGTGGCGGGACTTACGTGCGCTCACTAGCGGATGTCACCATGGCCGACCCACTTGCCAACATGGTTGAACGGCGTGATCCGCGGATGCTGCATGCGTTGACCGAAGTCCGCATCGGATTGGAAACCTGGTCAGCCTACCTGGCTGCCAAACGGGCCGAAAAACCTGAGCTTGATCGACTACGTGAACTCTACACCATCATGGAAGAACAAGCGGAAGATGGCGGCTGGGATCCCGAGATCGATTTCCAGTTCCACCTGACTATCACTGCCGCAACCCATAACACCCTCCAAATCCACGTCCTCAATACGATTCAGAAACTGTTTCAAACAACGATTATGGTTGCACTGGGTGAGTTTTACAACAAGGAGGGCTACATAGAACAACTTCTTAACCATCATCGTGAAATTCTTGAGGCAATCGAAGAGCACGACCCGGAACGAGCCCGTGAATGGATGCTGAAACATCTAACTATGGTTGAAGAAAAACTAGCGCTCTTTCTGCAAAAAGAACGTCCTGATACCACCTGATTCTCAGGAGGTTCAGCAATGCTCCGAATCTTCAAGGTCGGAGCAGCACATTGTCCTGTTCCGACCACACTTTTTTGCAAAATACAGAGCTTTATCTGCCTGTCCCAATAGAAAGTGAACTGAATCAATTTCCGGGCTGACAGCGGAAACCCCAAGACTGGCAGTCACCCGTATAGATCCACGAGGTCTGCCACTCCCTTCCGTTATAATATCGGTTTGTTCGATCTTCGAGCGCAAATTCTCAGCAACAATCACCGCTGCTTGACCTTCGGTGTGAGGAAGGATGATCAAAATTTCTTCTCCCCCATAACGACAAACAACATCAGAATCACGTACGGTGGCAACAATTAATTTTGCTAGCGCTTTAAGGACGGAATCCCCGACCAGATGTCCCCATTCATCATTCACCTTTTTAAAATGATCTATATCGATCATAATTAAAGAAAGGGGGTGTTTGTATCGCGTCGCACGTTGAAATTCTCCCTGTAACCTTTGTTCCATATAACGGCGATTGCAAATTCCCATCAAAGAATCGGTAATACTTTCGTGCTCTAATTCAAAGATCCGCTTAATATCATTGGATGTTTGCAATGACAGGGTGGTGACAAGAAAAACAAAAATTGCTCCAAAAAAGAAAATCCCCGGAACAATCAAATCTATTGAGCTTTGATATAATTCCAAATAAAAAAATGTATAAGCGAGATATCCGCAAATAAACAGAACAACAAGAATCCTCAGCCCAGCCCACCACCGGCGGGTCGTTCCTGGCGGCAACTCAGATATCAATCGTCTAATCGGCCAAAGAGAAAACATCAGCACGATAATTGATATCAACAGAAGTAGATTTTTCAAAATATACATATTTTTTCTTTTATCGAAGCGGTGAGCCCGTCCAGAACACGTTTTTGAAAAGATATCTTATATCTAAAAAATATTAAATTAAAATATAGCTTTAAAATATTTATTAAATTCATGCTAAACCTTTAACCAATCATGTTATTTTAGCAAACCTAACTATTTTAATCCACTATTCACACTGGATCTCTCTTATGGATATACAACAGACTTATCAAAAAACTATCTCCAAATGGGGAGATGAGGCCCAGTATGATCAGATGGTTGAAGAGTGTGCTGAGCTCATTGCGGCACTGAAACATTTCCGCAGGGGTAAGATTAGCCGGGAGGTTGTCATTGATGAGCTGGCTGATGTCACTTTGATGCTAGGGCAGTTAACCTGGATGTTTGGAACCAAACAGGTTGAGGAAGCGGTGCAAAAAAAACTGCAGAAACTCGACAAACTGTTGGACACACCTGATCAACAGATGGAGGAAAAAAGCGATGGCGATTAAAGAAGGTCTACCAGCTCCCAATTTCAACCTGCTTGGTAGTGACGGCAAACAACATACCCTGCAGGACTACGCTGGAACAATGTTGATCGTTTATTTTTATCCCAAAGACAACACCCCTGGCTGCACCAAAGAATCATGCGCTTTTGGCGAGATGTTCGCTGACCTGCAAAAGCGGGACATCAACCTGCTTGGAGTCAGCAAAGACAGCTTGGCGTCACACGATAAATTCATCAGTAAATTCAGCCTGCCCTTCACCCTTCTTTCTGACCCAGACAAAACCATGTTGCAGGATTATGATGCCTGGGGTGAAAAGATAAACTGCGGCAAGATCAGCATCGGCTGCATCCGCTCAACAGTTCTGATTGCAGCCGATGGAACCGTACTGAAACACTGGCCCATAGTCAAAAAAGCTGCTGAGCATCCGCAGCAGGTTCTCGACTTTCTCAAGGAGATTTGATCTATGGAGTCAACCAGTCAAATCGAGGAGTTCCTGACCTTTTTGCAACCTCAACTTGGACAAGAAGTCCACGTTGGACCATGGTTGGAAATAGACCAACAAAGGATTGATCAGTTTGCCGCAGTGACTGGCGATCAACAATGGATCCATATTGACCCAGAAAGAGCCAAAAAAGAGTCCCCATACGGCTCAACCGTTGCGCATGGTTATCTCACCCTGTCCCTGCTCCCATATCTGACCGAAAGTAACCATCCGGACTTTTTCCAGAAAAATTATCCGGGGATGAAATACCGGGTCAATTACGGATTAAACCGGGTCAGATTTCCAGCTCCGGTCAAAGTTGGAGCCAAAATAAGGGCACGAACAACAATACAATCCGCTGAAGAAATAAAAGGGGCGATACAAATTTGCTATATCATGACCATAGAGATTGAAGGGGAGAAGAAACCGGCCTGTAGTGCCGAGTTTCTAGCTCGGCTTTATCCTTGATGAATATTCAACAAACAAGCCCGAGCAGATTGGTTGGGTTTTTGTCGCTTAAAGATACAATCTACTGCTTTGAAAGTATGTAGATCACGCTATAAATTGCGTGAGGATCAAGACTATTTGCCGCAGCAATCTCCTTCATCGATTGACCTGGCGCCGCAACAATACTTTTTGCCGCCAACCCCTGAACAATCTCTGCCGGATTCAGTTGATACATCTCGCAAATCTGTGCCAACGTTCGGCTACCTGTCCCTCCAGGGGCTTCTTCCGGCATTTCATTGCTGACACTTCCACCCTTTGGCTTAATGACCGCATAAACATGTTGCGGCGATATTCCATTTGCATCGGCGATTTCCTTCATGGTTTGAGCAGGAGATTCGACCTTTATTCCTGCAGATTTAAGCATTGCCATGCTTTCGAGCAAATCAACTTTAACCTTGTCCACAAAGTCAGCTAGTGGTGATAACTCAGCATGCCCGTAGGGTGGCTCTCCGTAGTAAAGATTTGCTTTATCACTGATAGCCGCCCCAAAGTTAATAATGGAACTCATCGGTGGTATCCCAGCCAAGGTGCCAAAAAATACAATCATGGTCACTGCAAGCGAAACGTTGAAATCCGGGGTAAAGATCCGCAATTGTTTCGACTTGTTTTTCATATAGCTGACCATCGGTTTCCAGTTGTAATAGACATGCAACAGGATCGAGATCAGCAGCAGGACACCAAGGTTGATGTGGACATCACCCCAGTCTTCTTTACTTAATGACCAGAGTCTATAATCCGCCCAGTACGCGACTCGTCCGGCGGGGACAATATAGAGAATAGTGCTGGTGAGCATCAGCAGAACAAATGAAATCAAAGCAGTCAGCGAAGTGATTTTGCGCATATTCATCAATGATAAACTCCTATAAAGTTAATATTTCCGCAAAAGTTTAACACAGATTGAAGATGTCCTAAGTTAAGTTTTGTAAAATTGAGCGCATGGTTTTATTAAGTGCTCCATTGCACAAACAACATACAAGAAAAGCTTCGTGTTCACAATTAACTACTGTTCAAGTTTTGCAATTTTGAACCTTACTGAAACCAATAACAGTTGCCGATTAAATCAGTTTGATTTTTCCACCACATTGATTATGCGTATAGGTTCTGTTTCTGTTCAAGCCTCTGACGCGATGAAATTCAATACCGCACTTCTGGCAAACGGCCACCAGTTTCAACCGCTTTTGATGAAGAGCCCGAACAGCCTCACTCTCACCACAACATTGAGTTGAAGTTCCCAGCGCTTTTGCCCAAACCTTCCAGGTTGCACCATGTGCCCGACGGTATGCGTTGCGACCACTTTTACGACTTAAATGATCACAGGCGTGAGCGACTTCGTGAAGAAAAGTATGTTGCAGGTTGTCCGGCTCCTGAGCAAATTGCAGACGGATACAGATTGGTTTCCCACCCATGGAGATATACGCTCCCAATCTACGTGTTGCACTGCTTTTCTGAATAGGGATTTTGGCAATTGTTTCAAGAAAAGCAGGAGCTGATCCATCCGTAAGAATGCCATTGACAGCCATTTCTATTTGTTGCCATAGACGCAATTCATCAGCAATTTGTTTGACAGTCATGGAAACCCCGTATTGAATATAGAAAAATAAATCTTTTTTGCCACAGATACACACGGACAGAAGCGAGACAAAAAACTGTTAAAACCCTCGAATAGGGATATAGAGGATAAATGGGATAGAGCATTAAAAATCTCTTTTTTTCATACTCCTCATATCCCCTGCATCCCTGTAAATTGTTTTTGACCTTTTTTACTTTGCTGCGATTTTTGTGAGTTAAATCTTAGTGTTGTCCCGCAGTTATCCGTGTGTGCCTGTGGCCAATAATAAGGTTTTAAGCAAAGTCGATAACCGGTACCGTTATTAGCAGTTATCTGCCAATATGAACAGAAT
>JASJGU010000095.1:0-3745 GCA_033791385.1 Desulfuromusa sp. | reverse complement strand
TACCAGAGGAGGCAGGAATGCATCAACTTCTTCCTGAGTCGGAACAACAACCTTCATCGGGATATGGCTAAGGAAATAACCGTCCTGGCAGTTCATCTGAGGCAGATATACGCGAGGATCTTCACCGATACGGTAGTACATCAGGGTGTTGTCGAATACTTCCTGAGGAGTGTGCGCCCAACCCATGAGCCAACCCTGGTCACGAGTAGAGAGAGCATCAGTATGCTCGGAACCGAAGTCACCCGGGGGGTCCAGAGTACGGTCAGCGATCAGCATCTGGACGGGACAGCGACCACCAGAGATGGGAGAGTAAACTTCCATCGCATAGGTAACACCAACACCGGAGGAACCGGTGAAGGCACGGGCGCCAGCAGAAGAAGCACCGTGTGCGATACCCAACTGACCATGTTCACCTTCGCCATGTACGAATTCGAGGTCGAGTTCGCCACGAGCGGCCATCATGGACAGCATCATCATAACGCCGGTGTAGGGGCGGATAGGATAGGAGGATGCTACGTCGATGTCAGCCATTTTCAGAGCATGTGCGCCTGCGCCGAGACCGGTCAGGAATTTAGTGACACCGGTACGGACATCAGCCAGTGCGCCGGCGTCTTCTACAGCTTGTCTACCTACTTTTACATCTTCAGGTGCGTTTGCCATTTTTTTCTCCTTGTAAAGATATCCACAATTGGATTTAAGGAACGATAAATCTCTCTTAATGAATTAGTCTTCGTACAGTGCTTCTACGTGAGGCAGCAGGAAGAGTGAATCCTGGAACGGAACGCCGTCTTCAAAGTCGAGTTCGGGAACTCTGTCAATAGCATTAACGGGGCAGGTCCAAGTACAGAGCCCACAGCCTTTGCAGTAGTCGAGGTTGAAAGCAATTTTATTTCCGCCATCTGCGAGCAGAATAGTTGCGTCGGGGCAGGACAGGATACAGGACTTGCACATAACGCATTTTTCGGAGTCAACTACGGGACGATAGATTCTCCAACCACCGGTAAGCATCATCGGCTGCTCGCCATTTACCTTGGGAGATTCTACGATACCGGCAAAAGGAACTGCCATTTCTTCGGGAATTTCCACCGTATATTTTTTATAAGCTTCTTTCATGGATCTCCTACTCCTTTGTTTAGTTTTAGACAAGGATTCGAATGTAATAAATTACAGTTGCTTAATTTTTACTTCGTCGAAGCCACGCTTGGCAGCAGTACGGTTGGAAGCGGCGCCAAGTACGGATTCTTTTTTACAAATGCCGGCAACGGCAGCAATGGCACCGGCCATAGCAGCACCAAGGCCACCACCGATGGCGCTTGCGTCTTCAGCACCTTCAGAACCGGAATAGTCAATCAGCTGCTCAGGAGCGATGCCGAGAGCGTCAACAGTACCAACAGCTTTCAGTCTCTTGCGTTCTTTTGCGGGGACATACTTGATCAGATCTTCAGGATTCAAAGTGGTATTGATGATCAGGAAGCCATTAGGCTGCAGGCCCTTACATACGTTTACGCCCTTCATGATGGTCGCTTCGCAAACACCAATGATGTTAGGCATGTGGTTTTCGTATTCGAAAACGTTCTCGATTACGGAATCGGAGATACGGGCATATTTACGTACCTGAACGCCAATACGGTCAGGAAGGTCAACGTAGTTGTCAAATGCCTGAGTGTGCTTGCCTTCGCTATGAGCTGCTTCGGTGAGAACCAGACATGCGTCGCGACCTTCTTTGTCCTGAATAACGCCAGTTGCCCAAACGGTGATTTCAATCATGCTAATTTTCCTCCTTCATAGAGATATAATTTTTTTGCTATGTCTAGCAATTGTGGAAGTGAATTCCACTCTCTTTCAAAAGTGTTCATCAACATCCTTCTGGTTTGGTCCACCTGCTTGCGTCAATCCTGTAAAAGATTTTCACCTCCTTTCATGCACGCAAACCAAAAAAATTTTTATCAACCTTCCTTTAACCCAATATTTTTTTGGGCCAATTTAATCTGAGTTCCCATCTCGGTAACCGCTTTTTCGAACTCTTCAGCTACCGTTTTCTTATCCAATTCCTTGCCGCCTGATTTGAACTTGCTGCTCATTTTGAGCATACGAACCTTACGGCAACAACTTTCGATATCAGCACCAGCCATACCTTGGCTGTTTTTGGCCAGTCTTTGCACAGTGTTCTTGTCGAGACCAAAATCGGTGGTATGGAGGTTGAAAATTTCGACGCGTTCGCTTTCCGTGGGCAAATTGAATTCGACCACATAGTCAAAGCGCCCGGAGCGAAGCATGGCTGAGTCCACCAGATCCATACGGTTGGTAGTAGCAACGATGATCATATCCTGAAACGCCACAGCCTTGTCAATCTCAACCAGCAATTGGTTAACAATACGTTGAGCTACGCCAGAGTCGACATCGGCCGTTCTGGTCGGCGCGATGGTGTCCACTTCATCCAGCAGAAGAACACAGGGAGCGATATGCTTGGCTTTTTTAAATACTTCGGCGATCCCTTTTTCGGACTCCCCGATATATTTAGAATAAAGAGCCGAGGCATGAACGGTTAAAAGTGGCAGTTCGAATTCGCCGGCCAGCGCTTTGGCAAACATGGTTTTACCAGTTCCGGGCGCACCGGTAAAGAAAAATCCGCGGGGAAGAATGGCCTGGGAGTCCTTTTCCTCAACACTGGCATTCAGGGCAATTTCCATGACCATGCTGAGGTTCTTCTTGATTTCATGCAGACCACCCACATCCAGAAGCTTTGCCTTGGGTCTTTCAGGCAGGAACTCACGCATGGCGCTCGGTTCGGTCTCGCGGAAAGCACTGAGAAAGTCGGCCTGTTGGACGACTATTTCGGAGTAATCCGCATCAGCTGGATTGATCCCGTCATTACGCATCTTGGTCAGGACCCTTCGCAACGTAACCATCCCTGCTTCTTTGCATAGCGCCGCAAGGTCGGAACCGACAAAACCGTGTGTCAATTCAGCCAGTCTCTCGAGGTCAACCGCTTTTGCCAGGGGCATTTTACGGGTATGAATTTTAAGGATCTGGTGGCGGCCAACACGATTGGAAGGATTAATAGTAATTTCGCGGTCGAAGCGGCCTGGTCTTCTCAGGGCGGGGTCGAGCATATTGGGAATATTGGTCGCACCGATTACGATCACCTGACCGCGGGATTTCAGACCATCCAGCAGAACCAGAAGCTGGGCGACAACCCTCTTTTCAACATTCCCTACAGTTTCAGTCCTCTTGGGACATATGGCGTCAATTTCATCAATAAATACAATAGCCGGAGCATTGGTGGCGGCTTCCATAAAGATCTGACGGAGTTTAGCTTCACTCTCCCCGTAGAACTTGTTCATGACTTCCGGCCCATCAATGTGCATGAAACGTGCTTTGACTTCGTTGGCAACGGCTCTCGCAATCAGAGTTTTACCAACCCCGGAGGGACCGACCATCAAAACACCCTTGAGCGGCTCGATCCCCAGCTTCTGAAAGGCCAAGGGATAGCGCATGGGGTATTCAACGATTTCGCGGATTTTTTTCAGCTCATCATCAAGACCGCCGATATCCTCATAGGAAACCCGGGCAGCTTTTTGCGCCTGATCGGATTGTTTGACGCGAATCAGAGTGCTGGGATTAATCAGAACAGCGCCTTGAGGGCTCGTCCCTTCGACCAGGAACGTTTTGCTGCCCAGACCAAAAATCTGCACTTCAACCTTGTCGCCGGTCATAACAGGGCGTTTTGCCAGCATCATGGCCA
>JASJGU010000094.1:0-45192 GCA_033791385.1 Desulfuromusa sp. | reverse complement strand
TTTTGTTGGCCTGGAAATTGGTCTGTTCGATCGATTACTGTAAATCGCGCATTCCGATACACTCGACTCGTTATTTTCAAAACTTAGACCTTATGGCAGGGTTAAATCGACTGAATGGGCAGATGGTGGCATTTGCAAATTCCACCATCTGCCCATTCAGTCGATTTAACCCTGCCATAATGTCTAAGATTTGAAAATCACGAGTCGAGTGTATCGGAATGCGCGATTTACAGTAATCGATCGAACAGACCAATTTCCAGGCCAACAAAACAATGTAGAGCAACTTCCGAGACAAAATGACTGCTCGGCGGATTTAAGCAATAATCTCCATCGATCAACGTTCGATAGGTCAGGGTCTGCAGGAATATGCCCTCTGCAAGGGTCAACATATCCTGATTTTTGGTGGAGCAACTTCCGAGACGTTTTTGTCTGGCAGCAAAATTTCGACCAAAGACCTGTCATTTGGTGTTCTGGATTGCATTGAATGATGCACCAAAAGCAATAGAAGACATTGCAGGTGTGTTGGAGAATTCAATCGAATGGCGACTTGACATGTCATCTTTCTGTGGTACTAGTGAATCTGAAGAACATCGCCATAAATTGAAAAGCCAATAATTATAATCAATACAGGCGGATATCGTTATGAACAAAAAAAACAAAAATCGCTTACAAAGTACTATTTGGGGTGCCTTGGTCGCAGACGCAGCATCCGTCGGTTTCCATTGGTTGTATAACCAGAAACGAATTCGCGAGATCGCACCAGAATCTCCGGAATTCCACCCTCCGACACCAAGTGACTATGGCGGCGTCAACGGTTTCTATGCACATGGAAGCAAGGGAGTCGGAGATTTTTCACAATACGGAGAACAGGCAATGGTTCTCCTGCGGTCACTCGTTGCAAATGGAGGGCGCTACGATAAAACACACTATGAGAATCTTTTTCATGAGCACTTTGGATATGGCGGTAACTATATCGGTTATATCGACCACCCGACACGCGACACCCTCGATAATATTGCTAGAGCAGAGCACGAAGCACTCAAGCGCTCCGAAGCCGTCCCATTTGGTGGGGACGACAACACGAAACACATGATGATCACCAAAGTTCTCGCCAACGTTAAACATGCCAAAGGTGAAGAACTTCGGAACAAAGTCGAGGAAGCTGTCAGGCTGACTCACGATGACAGCAATATGGTTGCCTACGCTTTTAAAATCCTCACCGAATTGGAAAGCATAAGTGGTTACCATGGAGCAGACGATGAACAACTGCCTGCCATTTCCAAACTCCCGGCGTTGGTAGCTGTCTACGCAGGAGAGGATGCCTTGCGCGAGGTCGTAGAATCTGCAGTCCGTGTCACAAACGACAATGATCTAGCTGTTCTTTTTGGCCACGCCGCCGCCTCTATCATTGAAGCGGCAATCCAGAATGCAGACCCCGAAGCCGCTGTCTCCGCTGGCTGTGAGAACGCTGATCCCATAGTTGCCAAAATCATCAACGAAGCACTGTCTCTTAGGAACGAAGACACCTCGGCTGTTACTTCCAAATTCGGTATGAGCTGCAATTTAGTCTTCGGCATTCCCAGTGTGACTCACAATTTGGTCACTGCAGGATCTTACCGCGAGGCTGTCCGCCGAAACATTTACGCCGGAGGTGATTCCTGTGGTCGCGCTATCCTGCTTGGTGCCGTCCTTGGTGCTACCAATGGTGTCGGTGGGAAAACGGGAATTCCCCCGGAGTGGATTGAAAATCTTACACAGGGAAAAGAGATAAACGAACTCCTACAGAAATTAATCGACTAGTGGAGATGGTTACAACACATCGAACGCCCTCTATCTCAGATACTTTTTACTGGAAGTGACCATTTCCAGAACAAAATAAGCCTCGGCCCGTTTATGCGGACTGAGGCTTTCTTGTAAGTAGGCCGATAATGTGATCTTGCTTGGCCTTAGGATTAATCGGTTAGATCAGACATTTTAAAAATGTGAAAAGCACTTATGGAAAGGTAACTTCGGCGCTATCCACCGATTTTCAAATATAGGTAGTTTTGAAGTCATCTGTCGGTCCGAGGGTCAGGTGGCTTTTTCACAACTGGTAAGATTTGAAACTTTCCAGCGCGGAATCGAGTATGAATCTTTATTTCTTGATTTTTCCTGGGGGGATTGAAGCGTTGGTCTATTCTGCATGATACTTTATTTTTCAGAGTGAATTTTGAAGTTGCATAAACAGACGGTTTGAACATTTTTTAGTATTGAACTTTATTACTCACCTACACTAAAATTGCCAATTTTTTAAAAAAATATCGACATCCGTGAAAGGTGTAGATCATGGACTTGGGCCGTCCAGAACTGCAAAAAATGATACGTCATGCAGTTGCTATCAATATTATCGTTGTTATACTTTCAGTGTGGAGATTTTAGATTTGATATCCTGAATCCCGGAACATTCCGGATGGACTCCTCCAAAATGTTCCGGCCGAGTATGGAGGTTTCTGGAATGGATTGGTCGCCGATTAACAAATTTCCCTCCTCTTGGCTGGTTCAGCCGAACCTTATCAATTACCAACAAACCTGTACCGACTTTTCCTGGGACGCAGTGCGTGAAGAGCTTGATGGCCTTCCCGATGGGGGAGGTTTGAATATTGCCCATGAAGCTGTCGATCGGCATGCCGCTGGAGAGGGTTCTTCCCGTGTAGCGCTGCGCTGGCTGGGTAAAGGGGGACAGGTTAAAGATTTTACTTATGCTGACCTCAGGGCTCAAAGCAACCGTTTTGCGAATGTTTTACGTTCACTGGAGGTGGGTAAGGGGGAGCGGGTCTTCAGCTTGTCGGGTAGAATTCCCGAGCTTTACTTTGCTGCTTTTGGCACGCTGAAAAATACCAGTGTTTTCTGCCCACTGTTTTCAGCTTTCGGTCCGGAACCGATTGCTCAACGACTTGAACGTGGCGATGCCAGGGTTCTCGTCACGACCGAACGTCTCTATCGTAAGAAAATTGCTGCGCTGCTCCCTTCATTACCGAAACTCCAATATGTCCTGTTAGCTGATAGTGATCAGGATCAGGATGCAACGGTTCTTTCCCTGCCCCGCCTTCTCGATGCGGCTTCCCCCAATTTCATCATTCCGCCCACCGATCCCGAAGATATGGCGCTGCTCCATTTTACCAGTGGCACCACCGGCAAACCGAAAGGGGCGGTGCATGTTCACAATGCTGTGCTGACCCACTATCTGACCGGGAAATATGTTCTTGATCTGCATCCGGAGGATATCTTCTGGTGTACGGCCGATTGTGGTTGGGTGACCGGAACCTCTTACGGGATCATCGCTCCCTTGACCCATGGGGTGACCAATCTGGTCGATGAGGCCGATTTCGAAGCCGAACGCTGGTGTCGTACTCTGGAAGAACAACGGATCAATGTCTGGTATACGGCACCAACGGCCATTCGTATGTTGATGCGCAGTGGACTGAAGCCACGCGAGAAATACGATTTGAGTCAATTGCGGTTGGTGCACAGTGTCGGTGAACCGCTCAACCCCGAAGCGGTGGTCTGGGGGGAAGAGGCCCTCGGAATGCCGATTCATGATAACTGGTGGCAAACCGAAACCGGTGGCATCATGATCGCCAACTACGCGTCCATGGAAATTCGCCCCGGTTCCATGGGTCGGCCGTTGCCGGGGATTGAAGCGGCGATTGTGCATCGAAATGCTGAGGGGAAAATAGAACTGGAAGATCAGCCCGACTGCGAAGGCGATCTGGCCCTGCGGGTCGGTTGGCCATCGATGTTTCGTGGCTATCTTCACGATGATGAGCGCTACCGCAAATGTTTCGTCGGTGACTGGTATCTCACTGGGGATTTGGCGCAGCGGGACGCTGATGGCTATTTCTGGTTTATTGGCCGAGCTGATGACATTATCAAAACATCCGGACATATGGTTGGACCTTTTGAAGTTGAAAGTGCCCTGATGGAACATCCTGCCGTCGCTGAAGTTGGGGTGATCGGCAAACCGGAACCGATGATCGGTGAGCTGGTGAAGGCGTTTGTCGCTCTGAAGCCGGGATTTGCAGAGAGTGAAGAGTTGCGTTTAGAGCTGCTCGGCTTCGCTCGTAAAAAACTTGGTTCGGCGGTTGCTCCCAAAGAGATTGCGTTTACCGACAATCTGCCGAAAACCCGTAGCGGCAAGATCATGCGTCGCCTGCTCAAAGCCAGGGAGCTGGGGCTTGCTGAAGGAGACACCTCAACACTGGAGGAAAGCTGATGATGACAGTGAAACTTCCATCCGGTCAACCTTTGGTCGATCAAGAGCAGAGTTTGCGCCTGCTGCGTCAGATGTTGCGTATCCGCCGTTTCGAGGAAAAATCGGCCGAACTTTACAGCGCCATGAAAATTCGTGGTTTCCTGCATCTCTATATCGGTGAGGAAGCGGTGGCGGTTGGGGTGGCCGAAGCCCTCACTGCCGATGATGCCGTGGTTGCCACCTACCGTGAGCATGGACATGCCATGGTTCGGGGCATGAGCATGGCAGCGATTATGGCGGAAATGTACGGGAAGGTTACAGGCTGCTGTCGAGGGCGGGGAGGCTCTATGCACCTGTTCGATGCTGAGCATCGTCTCTACGGCGGCAATGCCATCGTTGGCGGCGGCTTCCCCGTGGCCGTCGGACTGGCTCTGGCCGATCAGCTACAGAAAAAATATCGGGTTACCTGTTGCTGCTTTGGCGAGGGAGCGATGGCTGAAGGGGAATTCCACGAATCGATGAATTTGGCTTCTCTCTGGCAGTTACCGGTGCTGTTCATCTGTGAAAATAACTTCTATGCCATGGGGACCGCACTGCAACGATCTGAATCGGTCGTCGACCTGTCGAGCAAGGCGGCGGCTTACTCTGTAGCGACTGCGACAGTTGATGGGATGGATGTTGTTGCTGTCGCCGAGGCGGCTCAGAAAGCGTGCGATACAGTCAGAGCAACAGGAGGGCCATTTTTTCTGGAATGCCGCACCTACCGATTCCGCCCACACTCGATGTTTGATCCGGAACTCTATCGTTCCAAGCAAGAAGTGGAAGGATGGAAGCTA
The DNA here is from genome assembly GCA_033791385.1 of Desulfuromusa sp. Lineage (GTDB taxonomy): Bacteria > Desulfobacterota > Desulfuromonadia > Desulfuromonadales > Geopsychrobacteraceae > Desulfuromusa. The sequence goes on along the minus strand of JASJGU010000094.1, from coordinate 40,125 downwards.
CGCTGCCCGATCCTGTCCTTGACTAACCGCCTCAAAGAGAAGGGGTGGATCGATGCTTCTGCGCTGGAGCAGTTGGAGGTAGCGATTGCGACAGAAATTACCGAAGCCGTTTACTTTGCGGAACAGAGTGAGTGGGAAGCGGTCGAAGATCTCACCCGGTTTGTCTATTCCGATGCGGGGGTGAACTGATGGGACAGCAGATGTGTACAGTGACCTATCGGGACGCGGTGCGCGAAGGCTTGCGCGAGGCATTACAGAAGGATGAACGGGTATTCCTGATGGGAGAAGATGTCGGTCGCTATGGGGGTTGTTTTGCGGCCAGCAAGGGGCTTCTCGAGGAGTTCGGCGATCAGCGAGTTCGCGACACCCCGCTCTCCGAGTCGACCTTTACCGGAGCGGGAATCGGTGCGGCACTTGGCGGCATGCGACCGATCGTCGAGATTATGACGGTCAATTTCAGCCTGCTGGCTCTCGATCAGATCATGAATAACGCGGCAACTTATCTGCACATGTCGGGTGGCCTGTTCAATGTGCCGCTGGTGATCCGTATGGCCACCGGTGGAGGTAAGCAGTTGGCGGCTCAACATTCCCACAGTCTGGAAGGCTGGTATGCCCATATCCCCGGTATCAAGGTGCTCTGTCCTGCGACTTTGGAAGATGCTCGTGGCATGCTCTGGAGTGCCCTGCTTGATCCTGATCCGGTGTTGATCTTTGAACCTGCGGTCCTTTATCCCATGGAAGGGGAGTTAGCGGTAAACGCCGGTGAAGTGGATATAGCGAAGGCAAAATTACACCGTGAAGGAAAAGATCTGAGCTTGATCAGCTACGGTAGCTGTTTGCATAAGTGTCTCGATGCTGCCGGAATTCTGGCGACAGAGGGGATCGCAACCGATGTGATCGATCTGCGGACTTTGCGACCGCTTGATGAGGAAAGTTTCCTCGCCTCGGTAGCGAAAACCCATCGAGCGTTGATCGTTGATGAGGGTTGGCGCAGCGGCAGTCTCTCTGCAGAAATCAGCGCCAGAATTATGGAGCAGGCTTTTTATCATCTTGATGCCCCAGTCGAGCGGATCTGTAGTGCTGAGGTGCCGATGCCTTATGCCAAACATATGGAGGAGGCTGCCTTACCCCAAGTGGCAACGATCGTCGAGACCGCCCGGAGGATGGTGCATGGCTGATTTTATCATGCCCAGTCTGGGTGCCGATATGACCGCAGGGATTCTGGTTGCCTGGCGGGTTGAAGAGGGTGATCAGGTTGAAAATGGCGATGTTATTGCCGAGGTGGAAACCGAGAAAGGGTTATTTGAAGTCGAAGTGTTTTCTGCTGGTATGGTCGAAAAATTGTTGGTTCAGCCCAGTTCTGAAAAGGTTCCGGTCGGCACGATTCTGGCGACGATTGGTGGTGGGACTGCTGTCACCACGGCCCGAATCATAGAACCGGGTGAACGATTGAAGGTTTCTCCAGCGGCGCGTAAATTTGCCGCCGAAAAAAATATCGACCTTAGGCAGATCAAAGGAACCGGACCTCAAGGGTCGATCTGTTTGGTGGATGTTGAGGTTGCCGGCGGAGAAACCAGCAAAGAGCGGGCTGTGCCCGCAATCGCAGCAGCGAAAAAGCCGACTGATTTTAAAGCCGGAATGCGTCAGGCGATTGCCGCGGCGATGAGTCTTTCTAATCGAGAGATCCCCCATTACTATCTGGCAACCGATATTGATATGAGCCGGGCACTTAACTGGCTGGTGGAACAGAATCGAGAACGACCAATCAAGCAGCGGCTGTTGCCGGTGGTGCTCTCTTTGAAAGCGGTGGCGCGGGCTCTTGAGAAGGTCCCGGAACTGAATGCCACCTGGGTCGACGGTCAGTTACAGCTGAAAAAAGAGGTTCATATTGGCGTCGCCATTGCTTTACGTGGTGGTGGCCTGATCACCCCCGCTTTGCACAATGTTGATCAATTAAGTCTCGATCAATTGATGACAGCGTTGAGTGATTTGATCATCCGCACCCGAACTGGCAAACTGCGTGGCTCGGAGATGACCGATGCTGGTATCACCGTGACTAGTCTTGGTGACCTCGGAGTACAGACGGTTTATGGGGTTATATACCCACCACAGGTTGCGCTGGTCGGACTGGGACGCATCAGCGAATGTCCTTGGGCTGAGAACGGGTTGCTGGGAGTCCGGCAGGTGTTGACCGCGACCCTGGCCGCCGATCACCGAGCCAGTGATGGCCACTTAGGTGGTCAATTCCTTGATGCCCTTAACAAGCTTTTGCAGGAGCCTGAAGTCTTATGACTGAAGCGGAGATCAGAGCCACTATTATTGCCGGGTTGTCGCAGATTGCTCCAGAGGCTGATTTTGAAGAACTATCACCGACAGAAAATATCCGTGAAGAACTTGATATCGATTCTTTCGATTTTCTGAATTTTCTGATAGGGCTTAACGATGAGCTCGGGGTTGATATTCCGGAAAGTGATTATGAAAAATTGATTAGCTTGACTGATCTGATCAGTTACCTTTCCGCACGCCTTGACTGAAATTCAATAATTCATTTTAGCCACCAAGGCACCAAGAAGGGCATATTAACGGAGAGGTGCCGAGTAACGTAGAGACCGCGGAGGAAACCTTGGACTCGTTTTCAGGTTTCAATCCAAAAAGAAAAATTCTGGTTTTTGTAGTTCTCTGCCTCTCTCCGTCTCTGCCTTAGAGCTTTTGACTCTCTTGGAGCCTTGGTGACAATTATTTTTTAGAAGGGGAGATAAAGGTTTGAAATGAAAGCCGCATTGCTCTATCAAAAACTGGATGAGAACCGGGTGCGCTGTCAACTCTGTGCCCATTATTGTGTGATTGACAGTGGCCAGAAAGGACTCTGTCAGGTACGAGAAAATCGGGACGGAACTCTCTATTCCCTAGTTTATGGACGGACGATCAGCCAGAATATCGATCCGATTGAAAAAAAACCACTGCACCATTTTTATCCCGGCAGCAATGCTTTTTCGATTGGGACTCCCGGCTGCAATTTCCGCTGTGATTGGTGTCAGAATTGGGAGATTTCTCAGATGCCACGTGAGCAGCATTTTATTCTCGGCAATGAATTGTCTCCCGCAGAGATTGTTTCAGCCGCAGTAAGCTCATCATGTCGATCGATTGCTTATACCTACACTGAACCGACGATTTTCTTCGAATATAGCTACGATATTGCCCACCTGGCTCGTAACGCCGGGATTGCCAATATTTATGTAAGCAACGGCTATATGTCGGCGGAGATGCTCGAGCTGTTCCATCCTTGGCTGGATGCCGTGAATATTGATTTGAAGGCGTTTCGCGATGCAACCTATCGAAAACATGTTGGTGCCAGGTTGCAGCCGGTACTGGACAGTTTGAAAAGACTCTCTGATTATGGCGTCTGGCTTGAAGTGACCACGTTGGTGATTCCCGGGGTTAATGACGATATGCGGGAATTACAAGATATTGCCGAATTTATCACAACTGAACTGGGGCCTGAGACGCCTTGGCATGTCAGCCGTTTTTTCCCCCAGTACAAAATGGCACAGACGTTGCCGACCCCACCGGAAACTTTGCATCAGGCTGAAGAGGTTGGTCGTAAGGCTGGTCTCAAGCATGTATATACAGGAAATCTTGGTACCGAAACAGACACAAACTGCGCCGTCTGCGGCAAGCTTCTCATCCGTCGGAACCGTTTCGGGATCGGCAACCGGGTCGATAAAAGAGGTTGCTGTTCGCATTGTGGAGTAAGGGTCGCCGGAGTGGGAATGGCTGCTGAATAAGAAAATAGGAGCTTACTGCTTCTGCAAATGTTGTAAATAGTCCTCCCACTCAAGCGGCAGCCGGTTCTTCTTTTGATTGTTGCAATCCTTGCAGGCGGGAACGCAGTTGCCTTTCGTCGTACGTCCTCCCCGAGCCAGTGGAACAATGTGGTCAAGAGTCAGATCCTTGGGTGCAACCGCTTTAGCGCAATAGTGACAAACGCCCTTAGCAATTCTATTTTTCCACCAGTTCTGTTTACGCAATGCTCGCGATTTTTCCCGTTCCTGCCGAATTATACTGTCATCGATTTCAATATCAAAACTCATGGATTACCCCTTACTGTTATCCAGCTGCAGTGACAGATTATTGCACAATTTGCCGATTTATGCGATCTTGCCAAGCTGTTGTTTGTTGCTGAATATCTTTCTGGAAGAGATAACCTATGAAAATCCTTGTCGTTGGTTCCGGTCAGGTCGGCTACTTTTTATGCGACCGACTTTCCCGCGAGGGCCATGAAGTCACCCTGGTTGATCGTGATGACGTGGTCGTTGAACGAGCTCAGGATCGCTTGAATGTCCTTGGCGTTGTTGGCAATGGCGCCAGTGCTGAAATTCTGGAACAGGCTGGCATTAAAGATGTGGATATTTTTATTGCCGTAACCAATATGGACGAGGTTAATATCCTTGCCTGCCTGTTGGCGCGCGAATATCAAGTTAAAATTTTGGTAGCCCGAACCAAAAACATAGAATACACCAGCCACAAAGCGGTTCTATCTAAAGAAAAACTGGGTATTGACCTGCTGATAAATCCCGAAGATGCAGTTGCCGAGGAACTCTCCAAGCTGGCTTGTAATTCCAAAGCTTTTGATGTCGCTGAGTTTGCCGATGGACAGATTCTGTTCCAGGGGTTCCGGATTGACGCGGAAAGTCCTCTCTGCGATTTGACCCTCGCAGAACTGGGAGAGTTGCGGGGAATGTACCGTTTTCTTGTGGTTGCTATTAGTCGGGGCAACACGACTATTATACCCCATGGGGATGATACAATTCAGGCCGGTGATCGGATCTATATATTTGCTCCTCAGCAAGAACTTCCGGCGATCAACTATCTGTTGCAATCGGAACGAATGGAGGAAAGACTCACCCGCCGCGTGTTTATCCTGGGGGGGAGCCGTATTGGTCTGCAGGTTGCTCAAAATATGGAAAAACTCCATTTTCAGACCAAGTTGATTGAAAAAGATGAGGCCCGCTGTTACAAACTGGCAGAACTGTTAGATAAGGCGGTTGTTATCAATGCTGAAGGGTTGGATGTTCAAACCCTGGTGGATGAAGGGTTGACCGATGCTGATGTGTTTATTGCCGTTACCGAAAATGATCAAACTAATATTCTGACCTGCTTGTTGGCTAAACAACATAAGGTGCGGCGGACACTGGCATTGGTGAGCCAACCGGAATTGATCGGGCTAGCTTCTGATCTGGGGATCGATGCCTGTATTTCACCGCGTCTGGCTGCCGCCGGGGCGATTCTGAAATTTGTGCGACGTGGTGATATTATCTCTCTCACCGCTGTCGAAGGGAGCAACTCCGAGGTTTTGGAATTGGAAATCGGCAAGGATAGCGGATTATTGGCGACCCCTTTGAGTGAATTGCATTTTCCGCGTGGGGCGATCATTGGTGCAATTGTTCGGGGGAACAACTACGAGATCCCGACGGGCGAAAGCATCCTGGAAGAGGGGGATCGGGTGGTTGTTTTCACCCTTCCAGAAGGGTTACAGAAAGTGGAAAGGTTTTTTGCCTGAATGAACCTTGTCCTGACGTTACGTATCCTCGGAGCGCTACTGCTGTTTCTTGGTGGATCTCTGTTTGCTCCACTCCCGTTTTCTTTTTACTACGACGACGGTATCTGGTCTGTATTTGTCCTCTCTGCGGTTATCTGCTTTGTTGTCGGTGGCTTGCTGTTCCGGTTTTGTAAAAGTCCGAAAGAGCTGACGGTTCGGGAAGGATTTGCCGTTGTTACCTTTGGCTGGACCGTGTTTGCGGTGTTTGGCGCCCTCCCATATCTGATTTCCGGTGCTATTTCTTCTCCCCTTGATGCCATTTTTGAAACCATGAGTGGCTTTACCACGACTGGATCGACAATTCTGACAGAAATCGAAGCGTTGCCTCAAAGTTTACTGTTCTGGCGGTCGCTGACCCACTGGCTTGGCGGGATGGGAATTATTGTCCTGTCCCTGGCTATTCTGCCGATGTTGGGTGTTGGTGGCATGCAGTTATTCAAGGCAGAAGTCCCCGGACCGACAGCAGATCGGTTAAAGCCCCGTATTCAGGATACGGCCAAAATGCTCTGGGGTGTTTATTTCTTATTGACTATGATTGAGACGCTGCTGCTCATGCTGGGGGGGATGAGTTTCTTCGATGCTCTCTGCCACTCTTTTGCAACTTTAGCGACCGGTGGCTTTTCGACGAAGAACGGTTCAATAGCCGCTTATGACAGTAGTTATATCGATGGTGTGATTACCCTGTTTATGATTCTTGCCGGGATTAACTTTGCTCTGCATTTTCAAGTATTGCGGGGCAAGGGTCGAGAGTTTTTCCGTAGTGAAGAACTACGTGTTTACCTGGGGATTATTCTGGTCGCCACAGTTATCGTTATGATCTTCAATTGGACTGGTGGAATCTATTTCCAATTTGGGGAAAATCTGCGCTATTCCATATTCCAAGTCTCCTCAATTATGACAACCACAGGGTTCGGCACTGCTGATTTTGAGCTCTGGCCGGTTATCGCCCAATATATTTTGCTTCTTTTGATGTTTATAGGCGGTTGTGCTGGTTCGACCGGTGGCGGAATGAAAGTTGCGCGGATTTTACTCCTGTTCAAACATGCTCAGGTCCAGGTGTTCCGTTTGATCCATCCCCGGGCGGTTCGGCTGGTTAAGTTGGGGAATCGCCCGGTTGATAAGGAAGTACTACAGGCTATTCTGGGTTTCTTTGCCGTGTTTATCGGGGTTTTCGTGATTGGCTCAATGCTGGTCGCGGCCAGTGGGATGGATCTCGTATCTTCTGCTTCAGCAGTCGTTGCCTGTCTGGCTAACATTGGTCCAGGGCTTGGTTCTGTCGGGCCGGTCGATAATTTTGCTCATGTTCCAGTTTTTGGAAAATCAGTTCTGATTGTCTGTATGCTGATGGGGCGACTCGAGCTATTTACTGTCCTGGTCCTCTTTTTCCCATCTTTCTGGCGTAAATAAAAATACGAAAGCCCCCATCGTCCTGTGGACGATGGGGGCTTCCCCCCTCCGGAACCTGCTAAATCAACAGACAAATATTTTCAAAGTATACGCAGCAGTTCTGACAAAAATCTGAATCAGCAGCCGAAAAAGCAAAAAAATCTAAAAAAATTGGATTTTGAGATTATAGCGACTGAATAAAGCCCATCTGCCGTCCGGTTATCCCGTTTTCCCGCCGATGGGAAAAGAATAGCTCCGGGTGGCAGCAGGTACATTGCTCGGCAATGTCAATATTCTGTGGTTTCAGGCCAGATTGTTCCAATTGCAGTTGGCAACTGAGTGGGATATCTAATTGCCAGTGAGCCAGCTTGGTTTCTTTGGAAATTTCCTTCCAGAATCCGGTTCCCAACCTGAAAGCATCACGCACTGGGCGATCAACCTCATAATTGTGTGCCCCGATTCCCGGGCCGATGGCTGCTTGAAGTTCTGCCACCGGGCATGCAAAATGGGTATGAATTGTCTCGATAACTTTAGCAACCAATCCGTTTGCCGCCCCACGCCACCCGACATGGATCGCTGCGATAATTTTTTTCTCCCCGTGCCAGATCAATAGCGGAAAACAATCAGCAGTCAGGACACCGATCATAATTCCTGGTTGATTGGTCACGATGGCATCCACTTCCACAGTCATAAAATGGCTCAGGTCGGGGTTTTCTTCATCAATCAGGAGGATATCCTCGCCATGCACCTGTTTAACCGTCAACAGCTGATGTGGCGACAGATCGAAGGCGCGAGTAAAGGCTGCGCGGTTCCCCTCAACGTTTGTCATCTGATCATCGGTACCCAAGCCCAGGTTCAACGAATTATAGGGTGAACGACTGACCCCACCGTTGCGGGTGCTGAATCCGGCAACCAGGTCGGTTGGTAGCTGTTTCGGTTGCAAGTACGAGATTTTACCTTTGCGGACAAGCTTCATTGAATACTCCGTTATGGATATTTCTGATCTAAATAAGCGATGAGGTTCTGTAGAGTTTCGGGCATTTCGCTGGAAAATTCCAGATATTCTCCACTTGATGGGTGTATAAATCCTATCCGCTGTGCATGGAGCGCCTGTCCTGGCAGTTGATCAATCAGTCTTCGCAATTCCATATCTTTGATTGCGGTGACTCTGGAGCGGTTGCCGTAGAGTGGATCCCCCACCAGAGGGCAATTAATTTCTGCAAAGTGGACTCTGATCTGATGGGTGCGCCCGGTTTCCAGTTGCAGTTCGATCAGACTCAAACGATTGACATTATATTGCTTCAGGGTTTTCCAGTGGGTCACTGCTCGTTTGCCGTTTCTGGCTTTGCCACTCATCTTTTTACGCTGAGTCGGGTGGCGCCCAATCGGTTGGTCGATGATCCCGTCACTCTTGTCTGGGCTGCCATGAACCAGTGCAAGGTAGCGTCTATTGATGGAGTGATCCTTGAACTGAGCTGCCAAGTGTTGATGGCTTTGATCATTCTTGGTGACAACGATAGTCCCTGAAGTGTCTTTATCAATTCGATGCACAATCCCCGGGCGCAATTCACCACCGATGCCGGCTAAATCATGACAGTGGTAGAGCAGGGCGTTGACAAGAGTTCCGTGCGAATGTCCTGCTGCTGGATGAACAACCATTCCAGCGGGCTTATCAATGACAATCAGATCTTGATCTTCGTAAAGGATATGCAGGGGGATATCTTCGGGGATAGCTTCGGTTGGCTCAGGTTCGGGTAGGGTTACCTGAATTGATTCGCCACCCTTAAGTTTACTACTGGCTTTAGTCGCGACGCCGTTCACTTTGATCAGGCCGCTATCGATCAGCTTTTTCAGTTGTGAGCGGCTGATATCCGACAGGTGTTCTGACACGAAAGTATCTAGCCGCTCCGCAGGGCGATCTTCTGGAAAGAACAGTTGTCGGATTGAATCCATTTACCAGATCTGACTTTCGATCTTTCCTGCTTGTTTGATCATAACATCGACAATCGCCCGCTCGTAGAGGTGATCGCGATTTTGCATCTCAGGAGAGACTCGGGTAAAAAAGTGCTCACGACCTTCTTTCAGTTCTTCGTCCATCAACTCGAAGATACTGTCACTTTTGATCCCCTCTAACACCTTGTCCTGATTATACAGGGCGATATCGGAGACAATAGCACGGGCTAAACGAAACGCGAGATCAGGATTTTCTACCATTCTTGCCATAGTAATCAGCCTCCAAACCACTGATGAATTATAGGACCACATGTTTTGATGGATTTAAGTTTATTAATTTTTGTTCAATATAGCAAGACCTAATCTTGATTTATCCTAAAATATCAATTTTATTGTTCGCTATTAATAATGAACTGTGTTAAAGTTTGCTCACGATAGGCTCAGAAAAGACACGACATTAACAAGGTGTACTGTGGGAAACTTACAATGGACCAATATCAGAAAATTCAACAGGAAAACAGTCAGCTGAATAAAGAGCTGCAGGAAACAAAAAATAATTTAGAAAAATTAGTGCTCAAACGAACCGAGACGCTGGAAATTCGTAACCAGATATTGCAAATATCACAAGGGGTGCTCGATGTTCTTCCGGTTGTAGTTTTCGGTATTGATCCCGAGCAGATGATTGTTCATTGTAATGAATATGCGCGTAATTTGTTCCCCTATGGCGGGATGGGTCCATTGGGGAATGATCGGAATGAGGTGTTTTCTGTGTCAGTCAACATGCTGATCGACCGATTAGAGCATGAGTGCAATCCTAAATCTGAAATTAAAATCGGTCAACAACGGTTCCGTGGCGAGGTTAGAAGATTGCATGAGACGCTGTCTCAAGGGATTGTGTTGGTTCTGATACCAGAGCCTTAGGAAAAAAACCTGGATATTAAACTGTGGTTGGAAACATTAGGTGTATTTATGTCAGAAGGACGATTGCCGGCTGCTGTAAAAAAGATCCTTTTTGTCGATGATGAGAAGAGTCTTGCATTGTTGGGAGTCGATCTGTTGGAAGATTTTGGTTACCGGGTGACCTGTGCTTTCAATGGGAAGGATGCGTTACAACTATTTCAGCAACAATCGAGTTCTTTTGATTTGGTTATCAGCGACGTCTCCATGCCGTGGATGGACGGAATTGAGCTGGCAAAAGAGCTTTTTGTTCTTTCACCTTTGACCCCGGTGATTCTTTGCTCTGGGCATCTACTGACGATGCAGGAAGAGGGGATGGATAGGACAAATGTTTTGGCCGTGCTGTCTAAAACAGATGTCTGTAGCAAGTTGCCGGGAATGATCGAAAAAATATTCTCAGCAACATAGATTGTCTGAGACCGGAATACAAAAAAGCCGCCCTGTTTTTGGTGCGGCTTTTTTAGTGGCCCCGCCAATTTTTTAGATCATATATGTAGCAATCATCAACAGTACGACAAAGACAATAATGATAATTGATAGCAGCGGAACTTTTGGCGCGGATTGTTGTTTTTGATTGACAGCATTTTCAATTTTTCCGACAACCGGAAAGCGTTCAATCACGGTTCTGACATGCGGAGCTGATTTCAATTCTTCGGTTAAATCACGCCCGGCCTGATGAACTCCTTCATGATGACCACTTTTCCAGCGCGGACTGGTGCTGACATCATAAACTACGCCACTGACCGCAACATAGGCTGCACGCCCCTCACCGCCATCAAAATTGGCAAGTTCTGCAATTGTCATCGATTCCTCCCTGTCCTTATTTAAAAAGTAAGTCTGATCATATGCAACCGAACAGAAAATTAAGGCAATACCTGCAGGTATTCGAGTCAATTGATTCTTCCTAGATTGACATCGCGCTCTACTTTATCACGAAAAACGCTAAAAATTATGCTGAATCGTTTTCCAGTATACGCAAAGCTATTATCTAATTATTGATCTGGACATCGATCACTTAAGCTTCACTGAACAGGTTATGCAGCATCACCTATCTGTCAAGGAGCATTATTTGACTAAATTCGAGGACATCATATTTTCTGCAGGTGAATTTTTTACTCTGCTGTGCTAAACAAATCAAGACTCTATTGCTTGTATTCGAAATCAAAGGGGTAAAAAATGACAAATACTCAGAAAATAGGTTTTATTGGCGGTGGTAACATGGCGGAGGCTATGATTAAAGGCTTGCTGTCTGGAGCCTTTCCAGCCGATAAAATTATGGCATCGGAACCGAGTGAGTCGCGCCGGCAACATCTGGCTGAGGCGTTCGGTATTGAACTTTCGGAGAATAATCTGGCACTGATGAAAAGTTGTGACATTATCGTTTTATCGATCAAGCCACAGATTTTTGTTGAGGTTCTGGAGGAGGTTGCTGGCGTTTATACTAACGATAAGCTGATCATTTCCATTTTAGCCGGGGTTACTACTGCGGCAATCGAGAAGTTCTTTCAGGGTGCTCCCCGGGTTGCGCGGGTGATGCCGAATACTCCGGCTTTGGTGGGTGAGGGTGCCAGCGCAATTTGTCGTGGTCATTATGCCAGCCACGAAGATCTTGCTGTTGTTAAGCAATTATTTGAATCAGTTGGGAAGGTTCAGTTGATTGATGAACGACAGATGGATGCTGCGACTGGATTGTCCGGTTCCGGCCCGGCCTATATCTATACAGTGATAGAGGCGCTTGCCGATGGGGGGGTAAGGGAAGGTCTGCGGCGTGATATTGCCCATGCGTTGGCAGTACAGACAGTGGTCGGAGCCGCATTAATGGTCCGTGAAACTGGTGAACATCCGGCAATTTTACGTGATCGGGTTTGTTCCCCGGGGGGGACGGCGATTGCCGGTATCAGTACTCTGGAAAAGAATGGTCTGCGAACGACCTTGATGGAAGCTGTTTCTGCTTCAGCGGCTCGGTCCCGTGAACTTGGTGGAAATTAAGTTGCGGATTGAAAAATTATGATTGATCAGTTCTGGACATTTTTTATTGCGATAACCTTGTTGACCTTGTTTCCCGGTGTTGATTCGATATTGGTTGTCAGGAATACTTCTCGTGGTGGATGGAAGGATGGAATCGCCACCAGTACCGGGATTTGTTCTGGGCTGTTTGTTCATGCTCTGGTTTCAGCGTTTGGTGTCTCAGCTTTGCTTCTGCAGTCAGCGCTCGCCTTCAATGTTCTTAAGTTGGTCGGTGGTGGTTATCTTCTTTGGTTGGGTGGTTGCAGCCTGTGGCAGGCGGTTCGGGAAAAAAATCCTGACACATTGGAAATTCAACCGGTTTTAGCGCGCCAATTTCAACTGCAGCGCTCTCTGCGGGAAGGCTTTGTCTGTAATGTGTTTAATCCCAAAGCATTGCTTTTTTATATGGCATTTCTACCGCAATTTATAGATCCAAGCCGCTCTCCGGTTCTGCAATCAATGTTTATGGCCGCTGTACATTTTATTATTGCAATGATCTATCAGGGGGTATTGACGGCACTTGTCTGCCGGGTGCGTGGCTGGTTTATGGGCAGCCGGTTGGGCCGAATGGCGTCGGGCTTAGCTGGGCTTGTCCTGGTCTCGTTCGGTTTGCGAATCTTCCTGGAAAAACGAGTATAGCAGCCCCTCTGATTTTATCCGCCACAGATTCTTGGCAGAACTTATCTTTTTATTACGGTTGGCTGATTGTTTGTGTCTGCCGTCGGTCAGAGCATCTTTCCCCGGCTGGAAAAATAGCGGTTGTAAGGGTTGAAGGTTCCGCGGTAGCGACGAATTTCGATGAAGATGATGTTGATGATGCTGAAAATTGGCACGCCGATGATCATCCCCAGCACCCCGTAAAGTTTTCCACCCATGATAATGGCCAGAATGACCCAGAGTGGATGCAGGTTGGCTACTTTGGAAATGAGTATCGGTATCAGGATGAAATTATCGACAATGACTTGAGCAATCAGCAGGTAAACGCAGAGAATCCACCAGAACTGTCCGCCCATCCCCAGGTCACCAAGTGCAATAACTAGCCCGGGGAGCATTCCGATAATCGGGCCGATGTAGGGCACCAGGTTGCTGACTCCGGCGATCACCGCCAGAATTGGTGCGTAGCGGATATCGGTCATTGATAGGCCCGCCCAGATGACAAGACCTATAATCAATGCTTCAAGGATTCTGCCGCGGATAAAATGTGCTAACTGCAAGCTGACATTTGCATAAATATCCAGAACCATTTCAAAATAACGGTTTGGCGTCAAAGAAATCAAGCTGCGCATGATCCGGCGACTATCACGCAGGAAGAAGAAGGAAAAGAGCGGAACCAGTAACAGCAGGCTGCCGACCCGGATGGCAGAGCGCGGGGTCCCTTTGAGAATCAAACCGAGGAAAGACTGTGAAGTTGAACGCAAATGCTCGGCAAAGTCATAGTTTTTGATGAAGGGGAGTTGTTGTTGAAGGATTGCCAGCCAACTGTCCAGATATTCGATGGCTCGGGTTGTATAAAGTGGTAAATCGGCCTTTAGGGATAGCACCCCTTTCCAGTTGGGTGGTCCGATAATGAGCAGGAGAATTCCGACGAATGCGGACAGTAGAAAGTAGACGATAAAGATACCTAGAGTGCGATTGATTTTTTTACTATGAAAGAATTGTACGGCTGGATCGAGCAGGAATGAGAGAATCATCGAAAGTAATATAGGCAAAAGCAGCCCGGCAGTCGCCGTTTTCAGTAGCACTGTTACCGTAGAAGCGGAAGAATAGATAGCAATTCCAGAAGCGATCGCGGTGGTTAGTACCAAGTAGAGAACCGCCACTTGCGCCCGGCTCATACCGTTTTGATCACTCATTGTCTTTCTGCTCCGGGAGAATGGCCAGCTGCTTTTTCAATTGATCCAGTTGTATGCTGCACTGTAACAGTCGATCACTGACCACCCGGTTTAAACCGACCAGAATTTTAGCCGCAGGAACTGGGTGTCGGCGGACGGCCTCCAACATGTCGGAACGGAACAACCCGATGAGCACGGTCGGTTCCGTGCTGCGGGCCGAAGCACAGCGCGGTCGTGATGCTGTCAAAGCCACTTCGCCAAAAAAATCACCTGCTTTCAGATTGGCCTGTTCTGTTTCCCTCCCCTGTTCATCGCGGCTGTAGATCTGTACTTGTCCTGAGCGGATGGCGTACATCCCTGATCCTATATCCCCCTTACTGAAAACCATTTCATCCGCATGATAGTTGCGCAAATGAACGATGTTTTCCAAAAATGACAGTTCACTTTTATCCAGCTCTTTAAAGGCCGGCAGGGTGCCGAGAAAGTAAGCCAAGGTTTGCTCGTCACGGTTGATGCGAAAAATGTTGTGCCAGAATGGGTTCACAGTTTTGCCTTTGTAAGGAATGCTGGTTGTTTAGGCTAAAGGCTGTAAGGCCATTAAGACCAATAAGGTTAATTTCTTCATACAGCCTGAATGTACTACAGAGTATCTACCTGAGAGGCAGACATTATACCAATAAGTTCAGTGAGTACCAGACAAAAAGTCGATGCTGTAAACAGGCCTTTATCTGATTCCAATTCTTGACTATGCTTAAGGCATGATTTCTATCGACTTGAGAAAATATCCGTTGGCTCCCGGAGTCTATTTGATGTTTGGCGACAAAGACGAGGTTCTTTATGTCGGCAAAGCCAAGCAATTGCGGAGCCGGCTACGCAGCTATTTTTCTGCCGGCGGTGACGGACGGTTGCATATTCCGCTATTGATGGAAAAAGTACAACGGATTGAAGTTATTATCACCGATACTGAAAAAGAGGCACTACTGCTTGAAAATACCCTGATCAAAAAATATCGCCCGCACTACAACATTGATTTGCGTGACGATAAAACCTATGTTTCGGTACGGATTGACCTGCACGATCCCTTTCCAATGATGCAGGTGGTGCGACAGGTGAAAAATGATGGTGCCTACTATTTTGGCCCCTATTCCTCAGCGGCAGCTATACGTGAAACTCTCAAGGAAATTTACCGGATTTTCCCCCTGCGGCATTCCTCCGTCGAACGCTGCAGCAAACGTGGCCGACCCTGTTTGTTCCACCAAATTGGCCAATGTAGTGCCCCTTGCCATGGAAAAATTACTCAGTCGGATTACCGCAAGCTGGTGGATGGAGTGATTCAGCTGCTCGAAGGGCGTGAATCGGAAGTTATTGGCCGGTTACAACAACGGATGGCTCAAGCAGCAGAGGATATGCGCTTTGAAGACGCGGCCCGGTTGCGTGATCAGGTTTGTTCCATCGAAAAGAGTGTTGAAAAGCAAAAAGTGACCGATTATGGCGGTGGTAATCAGGATGTGATCGGTCTGCACCAGGATGGTGGCGAAGTGGAGGTGACATTGCTGTTCATCCGCCAGGGGCGGTTGATTGGTCGCCGCAGCTATCCTCTGGAATGGAAGCTTGATCTCCCTGAATTACTCAGCGGTTTTTTACAGGAATATTACACTGGTAAGGTTATTCTGCCCGATCAGTTGTTACTCCCTTTCCCGTTGGAAAGTGCTGACTTGCTTGGCGAATGGCTGAGTGAAAAGCGCGGGAAAAAGGTTCGATTGATTGCTCCGCAGCGCGGTGAAAAAAAACGACTCTGTCTAATGGCGCAGCGCAATGCGCAGGAATCTTATCGCCAACGAGGCCAGCGGAAACATGCACGCGACCAGTTACTTGAAGAGTTGTGGCTGAAGTTTCACTTGCCCTGTTTGCCTGAACGGATCGAATGTTACGATATCTCGAACGTTCAGGGGAACCATTCGGTAGGTAGCATGGTGGTGTTACTCAATGGTGAACCAGCCAGTGCTGAATATCGTCGTTTTAAAATAAAAACCGTGGCGGGTGCAGATGACTATGCTTCGTTACGGGAAGTCCTGAGCAGGCGTTTAGCTCGCGGAATTGAGGAGCAAAATTTGCCCGATATGATTTTGATCGATGGTGGTAAGGGCCAACTCGGGGTCCTGACCATGGTGTTGGATGAGTTCAATCTGGCGCGAAAAATTGGTGCTGTGGGCATTGCCAAAAGCCGCGTTATAGCGAATGTGCGTGGCAAAGTTGTTGAGCGCAGTGAAGAACGTTTTTTTCTCCATGGTCGAAAAAATCCGATCAGCTTTCGGCATGGCTCAGCCAGTCTGTTTCTTTTAGAGCGGTTACGCGATGAAGCACACCGCTTTGCAATTACCTACCATCGGAAATTACGCAGCAAGGCAAGCTTGCGCTCATCGTTAGAAGAGATTCCCGGGGTAGGTCCAAGCCGCCGAAAAGCATTATTGAAACATTTTGGTAGTTTGAAAAAAATCCGTGCTGCGTCCCAGAAGGAATTGCATCTGATGCCGGGAATGTCTGCGGGTTTGGCTGAAACGATTTTTCGTGCTTTGCGGGATTCATCTTAGAAATGATTAAAAGCATGTTTACTCAAGGCAAGAGCTTTTAACGGAGAGGTGGAGAGAGGAAGAGAAGACCTTTAAAACCAAAGATAGCCACCAAGACACCAAAAAAAACAGATTTTAGTTTATGAACTTTCTCTGCGCCTCTCCGTCTCTCCGTTAAGGCTTTTGACTCTTTTGGTGGCTTGTTGGCTAATTTTTTTCTAAAAAAAGACCCAGCTACTATTACAGCACCGGGCCTTTATCTTTCAATTTAAGATTGAATTTTAGAACTTGCCGAACTCATCATCATCTAGAGTGATAGCTTGTTGTGCTCTTTTCGATGGTGCTCCACCCCAAGTATCATCGGCAGGCTGGTTCTGTGGTGCTCGCATGGTGGGTGCTGGTTGTGGTTGATAACTGACTTGCTGTTGGCTATGCCCTTTTAGCTGGAAGCGTCTGAGCATATTGAGAAGCTCGGCAGCTTGGCTGGATAATTCTTCAGCTGCGGCGGCACTTTCTTCAGCTGTGGCGGTATTTTGCTGAATTGCCTGATCGATCTGTCCCAAGCCTTCGTTGATCTGACCAATACCAGTGGCCTGCTCATTTGATGCCGCAGCAATCTCTTCTGCCAAATCTGAAACCTTCGATACGCCACCAATAATAGTTTCAAGTGACTCGGCGGTCTTGTTAGCAATTTGTGAGCCCTTGTTGGTTTTTTCGACCGATCCTTCGATTAATTCCGCTGTCTCTCTGGCGGCCTTGGCACTGCGAGCGGCCAGATTACGCACCTCTTCAGCAACCACGGCAAAACCTTTTCCGTGTTGGCCGGCGCGGGCGGCTTCAACCGCTGCATTGAGTGCCAGTAGGTTGGTTTGGAAGGCGATTTCGTCGATTACTTTGATGATTTTATTGATGCTTTGTCCTGCCCCGCTGATCTCGTCCATGGCAGAGATCATTTGTTTCATTCTCTCTTTACCCTCTTCTGTAGCTTGTTTGGCTTCACTTGACAGGACATTAACCTGATTGGCGTTATCTGCATTGTGCTTGGTTTGACTGGCCAACTCGCTGAGGGAGGCGGAAATTTCTTCCAACGATGCGGCCGACTCTGTAGCACTTTGCGAGAGCGATTGGGAAAAGTCACTAACGCTGGTACTGTTTGCTGATATTTGCTGTCCGGCATTCTGGATCGATCCCATAATCTCGTTCAGGTCGTTTTCAAGCTTAATAAAGGTTCCGCGTATTGCATCCTGAGCGTCCCGTGGCACAAGGTTCATATTCAGGTTGCCATCGGCCAGCTTTTGCAGCGATCCAATCACCTCGTGCTGCATATCATCAGCAAATTTATCTATGGATTGAGCTAGCAGACCCACCTCATCCGTTCGATTCAGGTTAAGGCGACCCGATAGATGCCCTTTTTCAACCTCAGCAAACATTTCAACGGCTTGTCTCATTGGTTTGGCGATAGACCGAGATAATAAATATGCCATGATTACAGAACAGAGGATGGTTAACAGCACGACACTCAGGATAGTATAAAAAACTTTGTTTATTTTGCTTTCCAGATCATCAATATAAACGCCGCAACCGACAATCCAATTCCAGTTCTGGCTTCTTTTGACAAAGGAGAGCTTTGGTTGAGGTTCTTCTTTGCCAGGCTTTTCCCACAGATAGTTAACAAATCCTGCTCCAGTTTTTTCAGTCACCTTAACCATTTCAACAAACAAGTGTTTACCATTTGGATCTTTTGATCCAGACAGATCTTTTCCGTCCAGGGCTGGTTTAATAGGGTGCATGATCATATTTGGCTGAGTATCATTGATCCAGAAATAAAGCTTACCACCTGCGAGTCTTAAATCTTTGATCGTTGCTTTGGCTGAGGCTTGAGCCTGTTCTGTCGAGATGTCTCCATTAGTAGCCAGTTTGCTGTAGTGATCAATGATGCCAACAGCCGTTCCAACGGCTGCATCGAGTTTTAGTTCAGCTGTTGTGTAGATCTGATCCCGGTAGCAGGTGTAAGTCCAACTGATTGCCAGGGTGAAAATAAAAATAATCAGTGCGGTAACTAGGTAAATTTTAGTGCTGATTTTTAGATTGCCGAGGCGCATGGGTGTTTCCCTTATTTATCTGAATTGATTGGGTTTAGAATAAAATCTTGTGCGGGATAGTTTTACCCCCTCCTCGGGACACAAGAATGCTACATGGCAATCTTAAATTAATGTAAAATCATTGTCAAATAATAATTTGAATCTAATAATATTGAAAGCGAAACAAAAAGAGCCCCTGAATTTCTCCAGAGGCTCTTAAACGTGTTTTTTGAAAAAAACTGTTATTCGACAGTAACTTCAGCGTTTTCCATGATCAGGTCATACTTGTAGCCGTAACCAAAATCTTTATCGAGGGTCAATGCCCCACTGGCAACCAAAGTATCACCAACGCTAACCTGGACACTGCTTGTCACAGTCAGATCGTGAGTTCCAGCGGCCTGATCACCACTGCCATCCTGGAGGTGGATCCAGTTGGTTCCCATGATTTGCGGGCTGAATTTAACAACCTTTCCGCGCAGAGTGACGGTTTTTCCAGAAAGATCTGTTTTGCCAGCATAAATCTCACCAATTGTCAGTCCACCTTCAGCTTTTATTACAGCAGCAAGGTCAATTTCAGGTGGCGCAGTGTTTCCACTGAGAGGTGGGTGGCCTTCGGGCATCTGCATATCTGCAGGATTACCAGTTGGTGCCCCCATCATTCCCATAGATGATTCTCCCATGGATGGAGCACTGGCATTCAGAACCGATTCGACAAAATAGACAACGTCAAAATCTCGATTCAAGGATTGGCTGTGATAATTGTGCATTGCCATCCCTTCGGGAACCATCACCTCATCCCCAACTTTAACCGCAAATGCTGGAGCGGCAGCCCAGATTTTCTCTGTTCCGTTATCGACATAAACGTAAGTATAACCAGCTGCATTCATGGTTTCAATGACGGTTCCAGAAGTCCCTCCGGGGACAGTTGGCTGGGTTGGTGTCGGGTTTGCGGCAGAAGCCACTGGTTGTGGTGTCGCTGCTGCTGTTTGTACGGTCGGTTGAACAGGCTCGTCCTTGCTGCAGGCCATCAGGGAAATGGTCATAAGCAGGATGGCAGTTAGGCTAATCAGTTTTTTCACTTTTGTCCTCCAATATATGAGTTTTATGCTGATGAATTTTGCAGCAAAGTAGCATGGGTGTCGAAATTCAAACAAGGGGGTTGCTGCACTAGTTTACATTTCTGCGAGATTGCACAGATCGCGTCCGTACAGATGTGAAATGTTTTTTAGTTGCTCAGTTATCTCTGTAGATAGCGCCCCGGAATGAAGCCGCCATTGCCAGTTTCCTGTGGCGGTTCCCGGAGTATTCATGCGGTTTGCTGCTGGAAGCGACAAGATATCCTGTAGCGGGATAATTGTAAGGTGTGCACTACTCGCCATGGCTGTTTCAATGAGCGGCCAGGGCATTTTTCTGCAGGGATTCTGCAAATAGTCCCTGACCCGCTGCTTTCCTGCGGGATCAAGGGATCGCCACCAGCCAAGACTGGTGTTGTTATCGTGGGTTCCGGTGTAAATAACCGAATTTGGCAGGTGATTCTGTGGCAGGTAGGGATTCTCTGGCCCGGAATCAAAAGCAAACTGAAGGATTTTCATCCCTGGAAAACCGAAATGATCGCGCAGTTGCTCGACATCTGGGGTGATAATTCCTAGATCTTCTGCAATAATTGGCAATGTTCCCAATTTTTCCTGCAACAAGGAAAATAACTGCTGTCCTGGAGCCTCCAACCAATAGCCATTTTCAGCAGTCGTCTCAGTCGCCGGGATTGCCCAGCAGGCAGAAAATCCACGAAAGTGATCAACCCGCAACAGGTCAAATAACTCCAGATTCCAACGAAAACGTGCTTGCCACCAGGAGAAGTTATCTTCTGCCATTCGATCCCAACGATAGAGAGGATTCCCCCAGCGCTGACCTGTTTTACTGAAATAGTCCGGTGGAACCCCGGCCACCAAAGACGCTTGTTCATTTTCATCCAGATAAAACAGCTCACGATTTGCCCAGACATCAGCGGAATCTTCGGCGACAAAAATAGGTAAATCACCAAATATTTTGACTCCTTTGCCGTTGGCGTATTGTTTTAGAGCTGTCCACTGCTCAAAAAACACAAACTGCACATATTTATGCCAGTAGATACTGTCCTGCAGTTGGTTACCCCAGTCGTGCAAGGCCGTTTGCTCTCGTTGTTTAATGTCCTGTGGCCATTGTTGCCAACCTCTATACTGTTGATTTTCACGCATCGCCTCAAAAAAGGCATAATCGTTCAACCAATAAGCTTGATTGAAGCAAAATTGGTCGAAATCTTGCTGCCGGACCGAGGCTGTACTTTGCCTGAAGTTTTTACAGGCTAAGCGAAGTATTGGCAGTTGAATTTTTAACGCTGCGTCGAAGTCGGCAGTATCGGTTCCAGGGAGTGCTGTTGGCAGGTCAGATTTACGCAGATCTTCTGCTTCAGCCAGCAAGCGCAGATTGATCAGCAGGGGATTTCCGGCAAAGGCAGAGAAACTGCTATAGGGGCAGTTGCCGTAGCCGACCGGACCAAGGGGAAGAATCTGCCAGATCGATTGTCCCGTTGCCAGCAGAAAATCGACAAATTCATAGGCCTCGCGGCCAAGAGATCCAATTTGCTGTGCTCCAGGGAGGGATGTTGGGTGGAGCAAGATGCCGCTACGACGTTGTGTAAGCATTGAATCTCCAATAATCGATAGTTACCAAGACAAAGACACCAATATAGCCAAAAACCTTTTAAAGCAGAAAAAAGATATGAAGCCCTTTTCTCTTACTCTCCATCTCGGCGCCTCTCCGTTAAAAGCTTTAATTATTATCTTGGTGGCTAATTTAATGTTCTTTACGGACTAACGACCCGCGCAGCTTGGCACTGCACGTCAACCATCTCATACATATTAGTCACCCGACCGACCTGCAATTGTTCTTTCTTCTGGTAGAAATCGAGACATAGTCCACAGCTTGCAATATCGACACCCAGGGATTCAAGTTTTTTCAGAGCCTCAAGAACGCCGGAACCTTCAGTGGTCAGGTCAATCCCGCTATTGACGAACAGGATAATGTCAGGAAATGGATCCATTTCAAGTAGTGTCGTCAGGAAGTTGCGCATCAACACGCGACCGAATGCGGCATCACCATCACCCATCCGATCGCTACCGCAATAAATGACAGTTTTGCCCGTGGTGGTCGCTGCGGCTACCATTTCAGTCGGTATTGTTGGCTCTTCCTGTCCAACGGCCGGGGTCAAATTTAAGCGGAAACCGCTACCATTGGGTTCTGCGGAGGCTTGATAACCCATTTTTGTCGCCAGGCGGGAAACATTGTCGCGACTGGCTTTATCACCCACTAGGATTTCCAGCATTTGACCCGGGTTGGCCAGAATCTGTTTGCGAGTTTCCACCACAGGGTAGGGGCATTGATGTTGACTGTAGTCAAGGTTGATCATGTATTTCCTCCTGATATATGAATTGTCATGAAGCCTATCGTAGCAGTCGAATAGAGTTTAAGGGAAGGGTTGATGCGTTGTGAAAATATTAAATCTGTCATCCTATTTTTTGAGTGCCTGCCTGAATAGTTACATACCTTGAATTGGATGGTGTGTGCCAGCAGTATAAATTTCAGTTAGTAAAACCATTGCAGAATTCAGTAAGAAGCAGCGAGCTATTTATTCAGAATTTGTGGTCATTCAGGACTTTATATTTAGAAGTAATCCCACAAAACTCATGCACAAGGCTTTGTGATCTCTAATCTTTTTGCTGTGTTTTTAACCGCTTGAAACTAAAGAATATAATAACAAATCTCACTTACTTATGAGGGTATAAGTACTTTATGTAGCTGTTTTTCCTAAATATTAATACAAAAATAGCTTGATAACTACTAGACCTAGTGATAAGAGAGGAGGCCAATTTTGATCATCACCATCAACAATGGCATAAAGTTAAGCACTATTAACGTGAGCTAAGGAGCTAAAACATGAACTGGAAAAATCTTTTATTGATTGGATTAATTCTCGCTGCATTTACCGCGACCAACGTTTTGGCCGTCGAGGGCGGTAACGCACGCAAAGGAAAGCACCTGTTCAAGAAAAATTGTAAAAGCTGTCACAATTCCGGCGGCGAAGGCGGCGAGCTGACTCCAATGGATAAGACCATGTCACAGTGGGATCGCTTTTTCAAGAAGGCGGCAAAGAAGCATCCAGGCGATACATTTAAAAGTATCTCCGAAAAAGACCTGAAAGACATCAACCAATTTTTGCATGATAGCGCTGCTGATTCACCATCACCTGCAACTTGCGGTTAATAGTTCACCCTGCCACGCTACACAGACTTTATAGGAGGTAACACTGCATGAATCGATTTATAGTTTCACTGCTGGCTATCCTGCTGATATTGCCAGCTGCACCATCATTTTCTGCTACACCGACAATCGAAGAACTTCAGGCACAGATTGCTGAAATTGCCGAAGAATTGGAAGAGGTGTCTGATCGGCTGGAAAAGCCGGAGCGCCACTCTGCCCTGGATCGGATCAGCTTTACCGGAGATCTTCGGAGTACCGCAGATTCCTTGCATTATAATGATGTGACGTTTAATCCGGGGATTAAGGTTGATTTTACGGATTTTTTCAATAAAGCTGGCAGCGGTGAGTTTGGCTCATTTGTTGCATTTGATCCGGCTAATCCAGAGAATGGATTGAATGATGGTTTTGTGGCTTCTGCTATGGATAACATGTTCAACAGCCTGTACAGCACTGATCCTGTTATGTATGGTCAGCTTATGCAAGCGATGGCGGGGTATAATCCGGCTGATCCTTCTACAGCTCCTGGCGTTGGGGATTTTAGACTTGCTACCGCTCCCCGCACCTCAGATATCAACAACGATATCATGTACACAACCCGTCTCCGTTTGAACATGAAAGCAGACATCGCCAGTAACATGAACTTTGATGGTCGTCTCACTATGTATAAAGCTTGGGGCGATTCTTCCAGTTCCAAGGTGTTTGATTCCTGGAATGCTTTTGGCATGGACGGCACCAATAGTGGCAGCCCCTCTGGTGACGAACTGTTTGTTGAGCGGGCTTTCTTTAACTGGAAAGATATTGGCGGGAGTGATTTTTACCTGTCGATTGGACGGCGCCCCTCAACCTATGGTCCTCCAACTAACTATCGGGAAAATGAGCTGCGTGGTGGAACTCCATCCGGACATCTGGTTAACTTTAACTTTGATGGCTTCACGCTCGGCTACCATTTGAGTGAAATCACCGGGATTGAGGGTCAATCTGTCCGTTTTTGCTTTGGTCAAGGTTTTGAATCTGAATATGGCAATGGCACCTTGTTTAATGACGACATCACTAAAAATCTGGATGATACTAATCTGGGCGGGTTCAATATTGATGTCTTTAATGATGGCAAGACCCTTGTCCAGGCAACTCTGTTCCGGGCTCAGGATGTGGTTGACGGATTTACCGGAGTTTTAGCCTTCCCGACTCAATACGCAGCAATGTTTGCGCCGACAATGTATTCGGATATGCAAAAATTCCCGAACATGAACTTTGAAGTTCGATACACCCCGAGCACAACCATTGGTAGTATTAATCTGGCCGCACTTGGCATGACCCGCGAGGAGGATAATGGTTTTGTCTGGTTCGGTTCTTTAGCCATGACCCAACTTGATTCTAACGGTGATGCCGGTATGTTCGGTGGTATGGGTAATGATGCTGTTTTTGAAGCGCAACTCAGCGCTGACGGTTCCGAAATCATTATGATGCCAGTACGGGCGGAAAATAGCGATACCAATGAAGGTTACGGTGCTTATGTGGGTGTTCAGATTCCAGCTCCCATGGGTAAGTTAGGTCTGGAGTATAACTACGGTTCCAAATACTGGACCCCGTTTACTCAAGCTCAGGATGATTTGATTGGCAGCAAACTGTCCACCCGTGGTCATGTTGCTGAGGCGTATTATATCTTTGATATCAACCCACGCGCCTTTATCAAAATTGGTGGTCTCTACTACGATTACGAGTACTCAGGTAGTGGTTCCCCGGTTGGTCAGCCGTACAAAATTTCCGATATAGAAGATGGTTCAGCTTATTCCCTGCTGCCAGTTGTTGATACGGCTTGGGATGCTTACGCTAAAATCACCATGCAATTCTAAATTGTAGTTCAGTTTGTTGAAACGCAGTAAAGGGGAGAAGTCAGATGATTTCTCCCCTTTATTCGCAGCTAGACATCTAATAATATTGAATAATTAATAATAGAGGTGACTCGGATGAAAAAGCTCATTTTGTTGATATCTTTTGCAATGCTGTTCGTTACGACGGCTTATGCAGTTGATCACAGTAAGTTTATCAAAGGTTCTTTTGCTGATGCTAGTGAAGTGACAAAAGCATGTTTGAAGTGCCACGATGATGAGGCAACCGATTTCATGACGACTCCGCATTGGACCTGGACCCGTAAACAGGTTGTTAATGGCAAAGAGATGGATTTGGGTAAAATCAATTCCATCAACAACTTTTGTACCACGACATCCAGTAACCGGGTGCATTGTAGTGAATGTCACGCTGGCTATGGCTGGTCTGAAGAGAACTTCGATTTTACCGACAAGAGCAAGGTTGATTGCCTTGTCTGTCACGATACCACTGGGACTTACCACAAGGATGGCGATAATTCTGGCTGGCCGACCGACCATGTCAAGTTAGATGAAGTTGCAAAGAATGTTGGTCTCCCAGTGCGTCAGAACTGTACCACCTGTCACGCTCTGGGTGGTGGTGGCAACAATGCTAAGCATGGTGATATTGGTCTGGTTCTTGATTATCCGGATCGTTCAGTCGATGTTCACATGGACGCGGACGGCAATGACTTCCAGTGCCAAGCCTGCCACGTAACCGAAAATCATCAAATCACCGGTGCCAACATGGCGACCTCTCCGGACGGCTATAATGTCATCAGCTGCGAGCAATGTCATGACTCGGCTCCCCATGCGGAATCACGTCTCAATGCACATGCTGAGCGGGTTGCCTGTCAGACCTGCCACATCCCTGTTTATGCCAAGGAAGACGCAACCCAGATGGATTGGGATTGGTCCACGGCTACGCTGGAAGAAGCTCCTGAAGGGGTTGACGGCAAGGAAGTTCGTTTTGCAAGATCAACCGGCACCCAGGTTTGGAAGACAAACGTGCAACCGTCTTATGCCTGGTTTAACGGAAAATCTGGCGTTCATTTGGCAGGTGAGAAAATCGATCCTACCAGCGTGACCAAAATGGCTTACCCGCTGGGTGACATCAACGATAAGACCGCCAAGATCCATCCGTTTAAGATTCATACCGGTAAGCAAGTTTACGATGTTAAGAACAAATATTTCATTACCAATCACATTTATGGCGAAGATGGCCTCTGGACAACCTATGATTGGGAAAGTTCGATCAAGATCGGTATGGAAGCCAGTGGTCTCCCTTATAGTGGCGAATATGGTTTTGCTCCAACAAACATGCATTGGCGAATCGATCACATGGTTGCGCCAGCTGATGAGGCTCTTGGCTGTCTGGATTGCCATGGTGATAATGGCCGGATGGAGTGGAAAGCTTTGGGCTACAAAGCTGATCCAATGAAAATGTAAGACAAGAGTAAGGGCGGGCCTCTGTGCCCGCCCGTTTAATTGATTCAAAAGGCTCTCATTTCGAGAGCCTTTTTTTGTTGGATAGTTGATCTTCCCCTCGTCCGGTCTATGATCGACTTCTCCTCGATGGAGAAGGATTCTGTAGTGTCATACATTGAATTACATGGTTGCTGGAGGTATTTATGTTAGCAATTCGTTGAGAAAAAGTGCTGGAAGAAAAGCTGGTTGTTCTGGCTTTAGCTATTGGACATCGACGAGAGGTGTCTCTGCGGAGGAAGTAACAGTGTCAATTGCTAATTCACCTTTCCATAAGGGTGAGGATGCATTGACTGCTCTGGATGGTTCATGCTCATCCGGCAATAAAAAAACCCGGCTGTTTCCAGCCGGGCTAAGGTAAGTCATTTCAATAGGTTACTTTGAAACTAGAAGTTCCAACCAAGTCCTACATAACCGTAGTAAGCACTTCCATCCTCGTCACCATAGACATATTCTTCTTCAGCATTGAATTTGTCATAGGTGGCCGATACAGTTGTGTAAAAAGCTTCAGTGAAGCTGTAAGTGCCACCCACAGTAAATTGATACTGCTCATATTTGAGATCAGAATACTCGTCTATATCATTATTCATATCAGAAGTATCATAGGCCCCTATGTCCGTACCAGTAGCAGTTGCTACCAGTGTCGGGCGGTCACCAAAGTCCCAATCCCAGGTGTCCTTGGAATGGTTGTAGGTTATGCCACCATTTAGCAACAATTTTTTTGTTGCCTGATAATTGGCGTTAAGAGACACAGTGTTTACGGTTGATTTGTATGTGGAATCATCGCAGTACGACCCAAACTGGGTCGATGAAACATTGTTCGCTCAGCCATGGTACCAACCGACACACATCCGATTCTCAGTTTTCTGGTGATTGAAGTTGTAGGACATGGTCAGGTCAAGCTTGCTGACCGGAGCATAGTAGAAAGAGACCCCTGGAGCATAGGTATCTTGTTTGTAATGGACATGATCGTTCTCTTCCTTGCGGAATCGATTAGAGACGGTCAGAGCCAAATTTGCTTTTGGTGCCCAGGTTGTGGACATCTTGACTTCATGAACATCTTCGGGATCAACAGAAGTATCCAGGTCCCGGTTTGGATAAACACTATTCCAATAGAAAACAGCAGTGGTATTCCCCGGATCCCCAAGGTAATTCACTGTGTTATCCCAAGCTAAGCCCGAATAGTTCGGATCATCATAGTCACCACCTTGCAAGATGCCCGTCTCGGCCCCATTGAGTGGATCATTGATATCCTGGTATACATAGCTGATTCTTCCCGATAGTTTCTTGTTGAATCGTGTCTTGAGTGCAATTTTGTAAGAATTGGTTTCGGTATCAGCCAATTCATGCTCATCACGGTCAATATCTTCATACTCGTAACCCAACCGCAGGGTGGTACTCTTCGCGATACGATAAACCGCATCAATGCCGAATTCGTAGACATCGCGACTTTCAGCAGATTCATAATCTGCCGGGTTATCAAAGGTATGATTGATGTTGGCAGCATCTTCTCGGTCGGGGAAATCCAGCTCATAATCAGGGCCATCAATTTTGTAGCCCCCACCCCGAACTGAGATGCGGATACCGGCTATACGGGTTGCACCTTTGGTGAAGAAGGAATCATATTTACTCTTCAGAGTGTCTTTATTGATGGAATAAGAGTCAGGATCTCCATCCTTATCAGATTCAACCTCAGAGTGAACATAGGCCGCTGAAAGTGAAGTATAAGCATCGTAATCAAACCGGCTTTTCACCTGGACACTATCTTTTTTAGACTCGGGAGTCACTTTGTAGTCCTGTGATCCCGAATACAGCAACTGGTCAGCATCAGGTATCCCACCATGAGTACCGCCAGAGCTCAGATAGTTATAGGAAGGATTATCGCCATTTGAATTGAATTCCCGATGGAGATAGTCAGTTTCAAAGGTGAATTTACCAAATTTTCCAGTGGCACCAAGGGTGAAATCCTTGGTCTCTTCATCGATTTCTTTCTTATTAGCTTGGATGTGACACTGGTTACATTTGCTGACGGTGATCGCCTGCTCTTGCCCGTCGCGGTTTTCGACCCGCAGTCCGGCATGGAAGACGATGTTCGGCAGAGCAGGAATGGCCAGGCTGGTTTCCACCTCGGTTTCCCGGCGAGTAACAATGTAATCGTTATCCATTTCTTGCTCGTAGCGTTCATTTGCTTCAGTAATGGTATCAACGCCGAGTTGACCAACGGTGGCATCTGTTGTGACTCGGGGTTGGTTTCCAGCGACATCGCCACGCATTGTGGCACCAAGGTTTTTCAGTTCGTCATGGTCTTTCCAGTGCTCCAGTGCCTGATAATTAAAATCTAATCTGAAAATCCGTTTGGCATCAAATTCTAAATTAATGTCCTGGTCACGTGGACCCATGATGTCAGCATCAAGACCCAAGATGGAACCTTCGTTAAATGATTCCAGCGAGATCTTCGGCGCAAAACTAATGCCAGTGTCTGATCTGGTATGTACATATTCGTTGACGCGTGCAGGGTTGTCATCCGTGTTAATACCCGAAACGCCGATTTCCACATGGCCATTGGTCACCGCTTCTGCAGCGAGTGCCATGGTGGTGGTCGTCATCAGGGTCAGGATGGACAGCAATGCAAGCAGCCAGTAATAGCGTTGCTTCATTTTTAGCCTCCTAAAGTTAACGGGTCAAGCCGCCACCGCTGAGCGGTTGAGACGGGAAGTCACTACCGTGAACGACTGCGTGGCAGGTCGTACACTTGGTACCAAATGACATCTGAAAACCTTCTGCTCCATGTGGGTTTGCAGCGTCTACTACGGCCTGATCGGCTGGGTCAGTAGCAGTTGTGGCACCTCTTCTAAGTAGATGAAAGTGACCTTCATGACACTGCAGACAGAGGAACGGCTCATTTTGCACCAGCAGGTTGTTAGCAACTGAACCATGCGGATCGTGGCAGATCGTGCAGTCATCTTCGACCGGTTCATGGCCAAACACAAATGGGCCCTGATAGCGTGAATGGCAATCGAGACACAAATCATTCGTGCGCTCGTGAGTATTCAACTCACCGTGCGGGTTGTGGCAGTCACCGCAGCTCATCTTGCCTTCTTTGATCGGGTGATGAGATGGAAAGTTTGCTTTTGCCAGCATCTCCTGGTGACAGGAGTAGCACAGCTCAGGATCATTCTTCTTCAGGTTGGCTTTAAGAGGTTCTTCAGCGTGCATGCTGTGGCACTCAGTACAGCTAAGATCAGCCAGTGCATGCTCACTGTGAGTCCAGTCCATCAAATTGCCGTCGGTATGACACTTGGCACAGATGGCACCGGTTTCTTCGGCAGAGAGTTCTGCCGGACGGAGAATTTTATCGGTGTCTCCATCACCGTCTACGTGCAGGCTGCCAGGACCGTGGCAGGATTCGCAGCCTTTTTCAGCACCCAACATTTCGAAGTCAGCCAAGCGTCCGTGAACGTTGCGGCTGAAACTTTCTGCCATGTCCTCATGGCATTCGAGACAGGTGTCCTGTCCCACATAGCTGGCACCTTCAACTTGCGGCATACTGAGCATCTTTTCTCTGATTGCGCCCGTGGCACATGCGGCCAGGAACATCACCAGGAGAAGAACACTTACCAGTCTGCCGGTTTTGGTGCCGGTTGACTTAATTAACATGTTACCTCCTTTAGGTTCTCAAAATGAGAGTTGAACAACTTGCTTTTCTTTAGTTCAAACAGGCATGACCCGGTGGCTGTAAAACCCTCCTTTCTGCCGGGAAAATATATGGGAAACTTCTATATATGGTATTTTTCAATTCCGTAGACTACACGTTATTATAATTCTCTTGAAGCAAATACATTTAATGGGTATATTAGTATCAGTAATAGGCTATATTCCTGATATTCAGATACTTATATCCTTTTTCTCATTAGTTACAGCAATACTATTAATCCCTCATATATAGATGAGTGTATGGATACTCGATACTTTAAAACCCTTGTTACCGTAGTAGAAACTGGCAGCTTTTCTAGCGCTGCCCGCAATCTACATTTGACTCAATCTGCCATATCCCAACGGATCAAATTTCTCGAGGACGCGTTTGGCTATTCTTTGTTTGATCGCTCTGGTGTTGCTTTGCTGCTGACGGCCGCAGGAGAGGTGGTTTTAGCGAGTGCCCGGCAAATTATTGCGATTGAAGATGCGTTGCAGGGAAAATTGAAAAAAATTAATGGCCGCCAAAAAATTGCTCTCTGCTGTACTCCTACGTTTGGCACTGTCTATCTGTCGGGCGTATTGAATCGATTTATGCTGCTAAGTGGTGGGACTCCAACCGATCTGAATTTTTTGCTGCACAATGCGGAACACGCGTTTCAGGGAATTTTAAATAAAGAGTTTGATCTTGCCATTATTGAACATTGTATAAATGTGGATTTAGGCGTGTTTAAAACTTATTCGCTGCCGGAGGACGAATTAGTTTTTGTTGCTTCACCGAAATTGAACTTATCTTCACCGGAGCATAATATTGACGCGATATTGGGGTTTTCTTTGTTCGTTCAGGAAGAGGGGTGCAGTTCACGACAATTGTTGATTCGAGGATTGGAAGGACTGGGGAACAGCCTGGCTGATTTTGCCTCAGTTGTGACTTCTGACGATTTGCGTTTGACTCGCCAGACGATCCTTGCTGGGGGTGGTATTTCTTTTATGTCCAAAAGTCTGGTTTGTGAATATTTGGAAACTGGTCAGATGGTGGAACATTATGTCAAAGGCTTCCCCCATGGAAGGCAACGTACGATTGTTATGGAAAAAGGGCGCGAGAATGAAACACTGCTGTGCGATTTAGCCCGTTGTATCTTTAATGTGATGGATGTTCCTTCGCCACTTTGATGAAGGCAGGTAGTTAGGCTGAAGGTTGTTAGACCGTTAGGTATACCCCTTCAGCTTACAGCGTTGTTTTTGCTACAGCCTGTTTTTTTCCAATTGCACGACAGTCTCAATATGGGCGGTCTGCGGGAACATGTCGATCGGCTGCAGTTGTTTAATCCTGTAACCATTCTCAGTGAGAACTTTCAAGTCGCGGGCAAGACTGTCGGGGTCGCAAGAAACGTAGATAATCTGTTTTGGTTGCAGCTGATACAGGGTTCGTAGCAGCTTGTCTGAACAGCCTTTGCGTGGCGGGTTGACGGTGACCAGGGCGGGGGGCTTCTGCCCGGAGCGTTTTTGCAACTCTTCAGCGGCATCCCCGGAAAAGAAACGACAGTTGTACAGATCATTCAGTCTGCTATTTTCCGCCGCATTTCTCACCGCTTCGTCAACAGACTCAATCCCTTCCACCTGTCCGGCATTTTTAGCCAGATGGAGAGCAATGCCGCCGATTCCACAGTAAAGATCAATCGCAGTATCCTGTTTGCTCAGCCCTGCCCACTCTCGAACCAGAGCATAAACCTTTGCCGCTTGGAGGGTATTGATCTGAAAAAAAGCTTCAGGGGCAATTCGTAAACGGATATCCCCGATTCTTTCGATCAAATCGGGGAGCCCCTGCAGTTTCATCGTGTGTTCACCCAGAATCACATTACCAGAGGAGCTGTTGATATTCTGATGGACGCCAATAACTTCAGGAACTTTCCGCGTCAACAATTTTGCCAGTTTGGGGAGTTGCTGCAGGTCACGAAAGTTACTGACGAAGGTCACCAGGGCTTTGCCACTGAAGGGGCTGACGCGAATCAACAGGTGGCGCAGCAATCCACGTTGGTGATGGGGATTATAAACAGAAATTTTCTGCCGCTGGACTTCATCACGAACCACGGCGGCAATTTTATTGATCAGTGGGTGGTGAACCGGACATTCAGGACAATCGATCACCTCGTGACTGCCACGTTTATAGAGTCCAATCAACACTTTTTCCCGTTTGCGTGAGAAAGCAAGTTTTGCACTGGCCCGGTAACCAAACGGGGGATCAGATGGCAATACTGGGGGAACCTGCACGTCATCCAATAATCCCTGTTGCTGTAGCGCTACGGCAACCCGTTGTTGTTTGAATAGCAGTTGATCTGCATATTTCATACTGAGCAGTGGACAGCCAAGGCAGTCATGCTCCAGTTTGCAGGCCACATTCGCAGTACGCTGCTGCGAATTGTGCAAAACTCTGCGTAGATTGGTGAAAATATGGGTACGCCCGATATGCTCAACTTCTGCAATAACCGTTTCCCCCGGAAAAGCTCCTTGAACCACGGCAGTTTTATTTTCATGCGCAGCAAGCCCGATACCATCCTTGTCTAAAGTATCGATAGTCAGCTTCAGGGTTTCCGGCTGGGTTTTCTGGGACAGTGATTTCTTTTTTGCTGGTTTTTTCATGTCTGCTTTTCTCTAGAGTTACTATTTATTGAATAAGGGACGGCAGACTACTCTCAGTTTGCTGGTCATGTCAAATTTCACGAGGGTTGCCTGGTGCTGACAAGTTAGATAAACTGCGCCACGCAAATAAGCAATCTAATGAATCAACTGACCTATAATCAAAACAAAGGCTGATTGCCACCAAGACGCCAAGAACACCAAGAAAAACTATTTCTAATCACCTTGATTCTCTTGGTGCGCTTGGCGTCTTGGTGGCTAATGCTACAGTTTTTAAGTCTTTTTTTTAGGGTTGTAGAACCGGAAGTCAAGGAGTTCAACCGTTGCGACACAAAACCCGTCAGATCAAATTAGGTGATCTTGCCATTGGAGGCGATGCACCGATCAGTGTGCAGTCGATGTGCAATACCGATACTCGCAATGTTGCCGCGACGCTGGCGCAGATAGAAGCGTTGCAGGAAGCTAAATGTGAAATCATCCGTTGCGCGGTTCCTGACCAGGCTGCTGCTGAAGCGCTTGGCGCGATTAAGCAAGGCTGTAAGATTCCGTTGATCGCCGACATCCATTTTGATTATCAACTGGCGCTGACCTCTGTTGCGCAGGGGGTTGATGGGTTGCGCTTGAATCCCGGTAATATCGGTGAACGCTGGAAGGTGGGTGAAGTGGTCAAGGCTTGCGCCGAACGGCAGGTGCCGATTCGTATCGGGGTCAACGCGGGTTCGCTGGAAAGAGAACTATTACAGAAATATGGACATCCCACTGCTGCTGCAATGGTTGAAAGTGCGTTGGGACATATCCGGATTCTTGAGGATTTGCATTATCGAAACATCAAGGTCAGTCTCAAGGCCTCCGACATTGCCAGAACGGTTGAGGCTTACCGACTCTTGGCAGGGCAGGTTGATTATCCTCTGCATATTGGTATTACCGAGGCAGGGACAACCTGGAGCGGGACGATCAAGAGTGCCATTGGTCTGGGTTCTCTGTTGTATGACGGGATTGGCGATACCTTGCGGGTCTCGCTGACCGGGGATCCGGTTGAAGAGGTACGCGTTGGCTGGGAAATCCTCAAAAGCCTACGCCTGCGGGAAAAGGGCCCGATATTTGTCAGTTGTCCGACTTGCGGGCGTTGTCAGATTAATCTGATTCAAATTGCTGAAGAAGTGGAACAGCGACTCTGTGATTTTCCCCAACCGTTGACGATTGCGGTGATGGGTTGTGTGGTCAACGGTCCGGGTGAAGCGCGTGAGGCAGATTTGGGGATTGCCGGAGGGATGGGGCAGGGGATTTTATTCCGTCGTGGTGAGGTTGTGCGTAAAGTACCACAGGCCGAACTGGCCGATGCTTTGGTTGAAGAAGCGTGGCGGATGATTGATAGTCAGTCGGCAAGAGAATAATAAATCTCCAGATTTCTCCCTGTCAAGAGCTTGCTTTTCTATAAAAATCAGGTTAATTTTCCACACTTATGCAATTACCCCTAACTCGTTAAACGAACAGGAAAAATTTATATGCGTTACTCTCAATATTTTCTGCCGACCCTTAAAGAAACCCCTGCCGATGCTGAAGTCATCAGCCATCAATTGATGCTGCGAGCGGGAATGATCCGAAAAGTTGCTGCTGGCATCTATAGCTATCTGCCGTTTGGATTGCGTTCAGTACGGAAGATGGAACAGATCATCCGTGAAGAGATGAACCGTGCCGGGGCAATCGAATGTCTGATGCCGATGGCGAATCCGGCAGAACTGTGGCAGGAGTCTGGCCGTTGGGAAAAATATGGTAAGGAGTTGCTGCGGTTTAAGGATCGTAAATCTGCCGATTTCTGCATGGGTCCGACCCATGAAGAGGTGATCACCGATATTGTTAGAAATACGGTCAATTCCTATCGTCAGTTGCCGCTGAATCTCTATCAGATCCAGACCAAATTTCGCGATGAAATTCGCCCCCGTTTTGGCTTGATGCGTGGCCGAGAATTTATTATGAAAGACGCTTATTCTTTCGATCTGGATGATGCTGGCGCCGATAGCTCTTATCGTAAGATGTATCAGGCTTATCGGAATATTTTTAACCGCTGCGGACTTAAATACCGTTCCGTTGAGGCGGACAGTGGTGCTATTGGTGGCAGTTTTTCTCATGAGTTTATGGTGCTGGCGGAATCGGGTGAGGATGCGATTGTTTCTTGCGATAGCTGCGAGTATGCCGCTAATGTGGAGAAAGCCGAACTGATCTATCATGAACGGAAAACTCCGGCGGCAACATTGGAACTGCAGCAGGTGGACACCCCCGGACAGAAGACGATTGAAGAGGTTGTCGAATTTCTCAAGTTGAGCCCGCAGCAGCTGGTGAAAACTTTGATCGTGCAGACTTCGGATGATGAGGTTTTGGCCGTTCTGTTACGCGGTGACCGCGAATTGAACGTGATTAAGCTTGCCAATCTGCTCGATGTTGATTGGGTATTGATGGCTGAAGATGATGTCGTCAAGCAGGCGACCGGAGCACCAACCG
Organism: Desulfuromusa sp.; assembly: GCA_033791385.1. Taxonomy (GTDB): domain Bacteria; phylum Desulfobacterota; class Desulfuromonadia; order Desulfuromonadales; family Geopsychrobacteraceae; genus Desulfuromusa. The sequence continues at coordinate 5,265 of JASJGU010000094.1, read as the reverse complement.
GATTTGCCGGGCCGATCGGATTGAAAATTCGAATACTTGCTGATGCTGAAGTCAAGGGAATGGCTGATTTTGTAGTTGGCGGCAACGCGGCCGATGTCCATTTCACCGGCGTTAATCAAGACCGTGATTTCAAGGTCAGTCAATTTGCTGATCTACGCCAGGCAGTGGCTGGAGATCCTTGTCCCCGTTGTGAAAATGGCAAATTCGAAAGTTGGCGCGGGATTGAAGTCGGTCATATATTCAAATTAGGCGTCAAGTATTCTGAAGCTATGAATGCCACGGTATTGGATGCTCAAGGGAAAGCTCAGCCGCTGGTGATGGGTTGCTACGGGATCGGCGCTGGTCGTTCTGTCGCAGCAGCGATTGAGCAGAATCATGATGAGAACGGCATGATATTGCCGATGCCGCTGGCTCCCTTCCAGGTTCTGGTGACAATGCTTAACCCTAAAGATGACGAGGTGCGCGAGGCAGCGGAAACACTCTATCAGCAATTGCTGGCTTTAAATATAGAAGTATTGCTCGATGATCGTGATGAGCGTCCCGGTATTAAATTTAAGGATGCTGATCTGATCGGAATTCCTTTGCGGGTGACGGTTGGAGCCCGCAATTTAAAAGAGGGGAACGTTGAACTGAAGGCGAGAAACAGCGGCACGATGTCGATGGTTTCGCTGGATGATATTACTCCACAACTACAGCAGTTGATTACAGAGGCTTTGGCTTTTGAGCTGGGAATCTGATGTTTCCGCTATGTAGGACTTGCATGAACAAACACAATCTGATCAGAGATATATGAAAAAAATTAACATTGACAATAGTGGTTCTCTGAAATTGCCACCAGAAATATATCGACCGCTGGGGACTCAACCTCTGTCGGTTATTTCTGCTTCTCCGATGCATCTGCTGCTCGGACGTCCTGAAGCCGAAGGGCCAGTCCTGATTTCAGGAGTGTTGGAAGAGGGCGCTATTACCGATCTTCTCTCCTATTTCAACATGTTCCGCAAAACCGGTATTCTCACCATTGAGCTAGAAGGTGGATTGAAGGCACTCTATTTTCAACAGGGCGAAATTGTTTTTGCCACCAGCTCCTTTACCAGTGAAGATCTGGGCGAAGTATTATTTTCACTTGGGAAAATTGAGCAAGAGGCGCTGCAGAAATTGCGCTTGATGGTCAATAAAAATACCTCTCTCGGCAAGTTGCTGGTTGAGCGTGGTGTGGTTGCCCCTAAGGATCTCTGGCTGGCGGCGCGTAGCCAGGTTGAACATATTATCTATACCCTGTTTTCTGCCAATTCCGGCGGGTTTTACTTTCAATCTTTGCCGATCGAACAGGAACAGATTTTACGCCTGTCGATGAGTACGCAGAATATTATTATGGAAGGACTGCGCCGATTGGATGAAAAAGCTCTGTTCATGCGTAAAATTATCTCTCTTGACTATTTTCCACTGGAGACCGGGAAAGAGGCTGCTGATCTGACTCAGGCTGAAGCAGGCCTGATGAATGTTGCTCAGGCCGGACAGCAAACGGCTCAGGATTTGTTTCGCAAGATCGGGCTGCGTGAATTCGATGGGATGCGAATTTTGTTCGGTCTGATAGAAAAACGACTGATCCGGATGGAAGAAACTCCGACGACGGAGATTGAAGGGGATCTGGGGCAAATTCTGGCTGCTTACAATAGCCTGTTTAAAGTTATTTTCGTCCGAGTGCTCAAAGTCAGCCCACAGTTTCCTCAAGAAGTGGCCCAGTCTCTACGTGATTTGCCGCAACCCTATTCATTTGTCTTACGAGATGTTGAACTACGGGATGACGGAACCCTTGATGGTCATCGGATTGTTGCGAATCTGGTCGGTCTGGAAGAAGGGGATAAGAAAAAACTGCTGGCCGATTCGCTCTGCGAAGTTGCCTTTACTGAAACCATGGCTTTGCGGCGAGAACTGGACGCTGAACAGGCCAGACCATTGATTGCCCGGGTTCAGGAAGTTACGACCAAGATTCGGGCGATGATCGGGAGAAACGAATGAAACAAGAGGCCAGGCAGCGATTAATTTTTGCTTTGGATGTCGATGAGTTTTCTGCAGCAGAGGAATGGGTTAAAAAACTGCATATAAGTGTTGGCCTGTTCAAAGTAGGTAAACAATTGTTCACCCGTTGTGGCCCTGATGTTGTCAAGATGGTTCAGGCTCATGGCGGTGATGTTTTTCTTGATCTCAAATATCACGATATCCCTAATACTGTTGCTAAAGCGGCAGTTGAGGCCTGCAAGCTGGGAGTTAAGATTTTAAATGTCCACGCGCTGGGAGGTTTTGAGATGATGCGGAAAACAGTGGAAGAAGTTGATGCCTACTGTTCTTCTGCGGAGGTAGCTCGGCCGATGTTGCTGGCAGTGACGATTCTCACTTCATCCACGGCAGAAACCTTACAAGAAGTTGGAATTGATCGATCTGTAGAGGAAATGGTGGTTCGTTTAGCTAAGCTGACTAAAGCTGCCGGGTTTGATGGTGTCGTTGCCTCTCCAAAAGAGGCGGTACTTATTCGTGCAGCTTGTGGAGAAGGGTTTGCCATTGTCACCCCAGGTGTGCGCCCAATCTTTGCCGCACTGGATGATCAGAAGCGGGTTACAACCCCGACCGAGGCCATTTCTGCCGGAGCCACGGCTCTGGTGATCGGGCGCCCCATCTCTGCCGCCAGCGATCCGTTGGAAGCGGCTGAAAAAATTCTGGCAGAAATTGAGAGTGCACTGGCAAACTGATGGCCGACTATCTTTACGGGATCAACCCGATTCATGAGGCCTTCCAGGGCGAGGGTCGCAAGCCGCTTGAACTTCTTGTTATCAGCGGTGAACGCAATGACCGTCTTGACGACCTGGTTTCTCAGGCAAAACAACGGCAATTGCAAATTAAATATCTTTCGCGACCTGAATTAGAACAACTGGCGGGGCATGCTCATCATCAAGGTGCTTTGCTGAAGCTGACCCCCTTTAACTACACAGACCTTACCGCTCTGCTGCAAAGCTGGCGCAAGAGTGGACAAGCAGCTTTCTTTCTTCTTCTCGATGGTATTACCGATCCGCACAACTTCGGTGCGATTCTGCGCAGTGCCGAAGTTGCTGGCTGTCGGGGGGTGATTGTTGCCAAGGATCGATCCTGCCCGGTGACTTCTGTGGTCGAAAAAACCGCCTCCGGAGCCCTTTCCCATTTAGCGCTCTGCCAGGTCACCAACCTTTCGCGTGCCATTGAAAAACTGAAGAGTGCGGGGGTCTGGTGCTACGGCCTGACCGGTGATGAGGATGCTCAAGAACTTTTTTCAACAGATTTAAAAGGAAATTTGGCCCTGGTTGTTGGTAGTGAGGGAAAGGGTTTGCGGCCAAATATCCGTAAACATTGTGATGGCTTGCTGTCAATTCCCATGGTGGGGCAGGTTAATTCTTTGAACGCCTCGGTTGCCACCGGGATTGCTCTGTTTGAAGTTGTGCGGCAGAATAGACAGCAGTGACTCGGTACCCTTTTGCACAAAAAAAGAAATGACCTCTTGTGAACTTACTTAAAATAATTCTTGAACAGGAAGTTTACCCGGCTCTCGGTTGTACTGAGCCGACCGCTGTCGCTTATGCGGCTAGTATCGCAGCAAAGGAGCTTCACGGCTCTCTGGAGAAAATTACTATCAATGTTGATCCCGGTGTTTATAAAAATGGCCTGGCCGTTACAGTGCCGAACACGAATGGCGAAAGAGGCAATCTGATCGCTGGAGTTCTGGGGGCGTTGATCCAGCGACCGGAGCTTAAAATGCAAATTCTGGATGGTGGGTCGCCGGAACTGATCGATCGAGCAAAAAAACTCATTCTTGCTAATCAGGCTACGATTACCTGTGATACTGAACGGCATGGCTTACATGTTGAGGTTGTGGTTTCTGATGGTGTTTCCACGGTCAAGGCGATTATCGCAGACAATCATACTCATCTGGTTTTGCTCGAAAAAGATGGAGAGGTTCTCTTCAATGCTGAGCCGGCTGAAGAAGCACTGCAGAAATTTGATTATAAGAGTGTTCTCAAGAAAATGCAGATTGCCGATCTGGTTGATCTTGCTGAACAACTGGATGAAGAGGATTATTCTTATCTCTTAGAGGGAGTTCGTTATAATCAGGCAATTTCTACTGAAGGATTAGAGATCAAGAAAGTTGGTTACTACCTTGCTGATCTCAAGGAAAAGGGTTATCTCCAGCATGACGTCTTCTCATCGACCAAAATCCTAACCGCTGCAGCGGCGGATGGACGGATGGATGGGCTCAATATGCCGGTTATGTCGAGTGGCGGGAGTGGCAATCAGGGAATTGTCGCTATTCTTGTCCCCTACAATGTTGGTCTCTGGTTCAATATTGATGAACGTAAAATCGTTGAAAGTATTGCGCTGTCCCATCTCGTCAATAGCTATATAAAATGTTACACTGGCAGCCTGTCACCGATCTGTGGCTGTTCTATCGCCGCTGGGGTAGGCGCTGCCGTGGCCATTGTTTATCAGCAGTCGGGTAAAAATATGGAGCAAATAACTTTGGCGGTAAATAACCTGATCAGTGATCTGGGCGGGATGCTTTGTGACGGTGCCAAGGGAGGTTGCGCGCTCAAGGTTGTCAGCTCGACCGATTCGGCAATCCGATCTGCCTATATGGCTTTGAACGATCACGGAATCACGTCTATAGAAGGTTTTATTGGCCGGTCTGCTGAAGAAACGATCCAGAACCTGAGCCGTATCAGTGAAATAGGTATGGCTGGGGTAGATAGAACGATGATCCAGATTATGTTGGAAAAAAACAGTTGATTTTTCTCTTGCATTACGGTTTTTCTTGGGTTATAAGTCCCGTCTTGTGCTGGCGTAGCTCAATTGGCAGAGCACCTCACTTGTAATGAGGATGTTGGGGGTTCAATTCCTCTCGCCAGCTCCACATTGGTAGTAACGGGCTAGCCCGAAAAAATAGACAATAAAAAAACCCCCTGGAGGGGTTCCCGAGTGGCCAAAGGGACCAGACTGTAAATCTGATGGCGTAGCCTTCGGAGGTTCGAATCCTCCCCCCTCCACCATTTTAGTAACTTGCCGGACGAAGCCCGGTTGCTGTGCGCCAGGAGGCTGTCAAGCCGAAGGAACTGGGGCAGGGTCGTGTGAGGTCTTTACCATGCATAATCAATCGGTAGGGTTTGGGCGGGAGTAGCTCAGTTGGCTAGAGCGTCAGCCTTCCAAGCTGAGGGTCGCGGGTTCGAGTCCCGTTTCCCGCTCCAA
>JASJGU010000093.1:0-8332 GCA_033791385.1 Desulfuromusa sp. | reverse complement strand
ATCACCGAAGCTTTAAAACATGGCGGAATCACCAATATGCTCGACCGTCTATCTAATCCAGCCAAAATCGAAGCGTTTGAACTGGCAGAAGAACTCAAGGAGATTATGCGTCCCCTGTTTGAAAAACATATGGATGACATTCTTTCCGGGGAATTTTCCAAAACGATGATGGCAGACTGGGCTAATGATGATAAAAACCTGCTGACCTGGCGCGAGCAAACCGGTCAGACTGCTTTTGAAAAAACTGAGGGCGCTGGAGAAATTTCTGAACAGGAATATTTTGACAAAGGGATTTTGATGGTTGCCATGGTGAAGGCCGGGGTTGAACTGGCTTTTGAAACGATGGTGATCGCAGGTATTGAGCCGGAATCCGCCTATTACGAGTCACTCCATGAAACGCCGTTGATTGCCAACACGATTGCCCGCAAAAAACTCTATGAAATGAACCGGATTATCTCCGACACAGCAGAATATGGTTGTTACCTGTTTGCCCACGCCTGTGTACCACTGCTGAAAGATTTCATGGCCTCGGTCGACACCGATGTCATCGGCAAAGGTCTACAAATCAAGGATAATCAAGTCGACAATCAGGATCTGGTAGACATCAACGCAGACATTCGCACCCATCTGGTTGAGGAAATTGGTGAAGTCCTGCGGGAGGCTATGCAGGGGATGAAAGCTATCGTTTAAATTTTTCCTCCGAGGAAGTTGCACACAGAGGCTAAGGGTGGTATTCTACAGGCTACACACATACGAAGGGAGTGAAACATGATTGTTTCTGAGCCACCACAGTATGAGTTTGTAAGTCTCTAAATAAAAACGGATATAAGTACTCAAATATTAATACTAATAATATGGACAAAAAAGCCTCGGTAGAAATCGGGGCTTTTTTGTTATCTAATCCCCTCATACGCAGTAAAAACTGCTATATTTATCTTAATTCTAATATTTAATCATTGCTGGGAGTTTCGCCATGACTGTTTCAGCTACCACTCCAACCGCTTCTGTTCCCCCGCCATTCCCCCAATTTATTCAGGAATTCAAGGCTCAACTCAAACATCTTTTCTATGTTCGCAGTGATATTGACCAGCTAAGTATCAAACGCGGCATGCCTCCATTTATTTTACGTGAAATCATGTCAAGCAATCCGCTGGCAACCTATATTCCGGAACAGTATGGCGGACGGGGCGGACATATTCATGAAGGGCTCGCACTTAATGCCGCTGCCAGCTACGAATCGCTCCCCTTGTCACTGGGATTCGGTATCAACTGGGCCCTTTTTCTGCAACCAACTGGAAAATATGGACAAGAACAAATCAAAGCGAAGGTTTTTACCGATTTCCTAAAAAACAGAAAAATGGGCGGACTGATGATTACCGAGCCAGATTTTGGTAGTGACGCTCTGCACATGAAAAGTTTTTATACCCAAGAAAACGGGAAATATCACATTCAGGGGACCAAACACTGGGCTGGATTAACCGGTTGGGCTGATTACTGGTTACTCACCGCCAGACATAAAAATGCTGATGGAGATCTGAAACGCGACATCGACTTTTTCATCTGCGATGCTAACGGACCTGAGCAAAATATTAAAGTGGAAGAGTTCTACGAAAACCTCGGTATCTACCTGCTCCCTTATGGGCGCAACCGAATCGATGTCAAGGTTCCAGCTGTCCACAAATTGCAGCCCGAGAGTACTGGTATCAAAATGATGCTGGATCTTCTGCACCGCAGTCGCATGCAGTTCCCCGGCATGGCAATGGGTTTTATACAACGTATGCTGGATGAGGCAGTTACACATTGCCAACAACGTCAAGTTGGCGGAAAGAGTCTATTTAACTATGATCAAGTTCAACAGCGAATCTCCCGCTTGCAGTCTGCTTATACAATCTGTTCCGCCATGTGTTTCAACAGCAGTCAAAAAGCCGGTGTAGAAAACAATCTGGCACCGCACGGATTGGAAGCGAATGCAGTCAAAACCTATGTCACCGACCTGATGCAAAGTTCAGCTCAATCGTTGTTGCAACTTGTCGGAGCCAAAGGCTATCGATTAAATCATATTGCTGGACGAGCCATCGTTGACAGTCGCCCATTTCAAATTTTCGAAGGATCTAATGACATTTTATATATTCAAATTGCCGAGGCCGTCCAGAAACAGATGCAACGGTCAAAGCAGAAAAATTTGTTCCAGTTTCTGCAACAACATGAGCTGACAGAAAATGCAGCAGAACGTCTCAAAAAATTGTTTGATTTTGACCTTGAGCAATCGTTATCACAACGTAAATTGACCGAACTTGGCTGTATCATCAGTCGAATCGTCGCTATGAACCTAGTTCTGAAATTAGCTGATACTGGATTTAAAAAAGAATTAATATGCAACGCTTTAGTCAACATTCAACAGGAAATTACAGCATTCATGGGGGGCTTTAATTCGACAAATACGACGGACTATATAGAAGGGTATGATGAAGGGGAATCCTGGTTGGAAAGCTATTATCACACCTGTTAATGTTGTCCGGCATGCTTACTGAAAACACATCCCGGCCATTTAAACAATAGCCGGGATGTTGTACCTTTCATAATCAGCCTCTCTCCAGTTTGTCGCCGGAAATCAGCAGTTAATATTCTTCCAGATTGCTGAATTCTCCCCAAACCAGTGACTGCGTCGGGGCATTGACAAAATCAAAGATATTTTCAAGAATATTCAGATGTTTTTGCTCTTCCAGAGCAATTTTGAGGAGAAAAGTTTTAACCTTAGAATTTTCTTCTTTTGCCGCGGCTTCCCGATAAAGTTTAGCACTGTCCTGTTCCATCTTCATTGCGTACTGGTAGGCATCCAAATTCGTTTTTAACAAATTTTGGGCTGACTTATCCGCCTGCATTTCGGCAAAAATATTTTTTGCGCCATCAAGTGCAGTGCTATCAGGCATTGAATCAATGACCTTCTCTTCCCTCAACTGCTGAAAAATATCATAATGTTTTTGTTCGTCTGCAGCCAGTTCAGAAAAAATTTTTCGCAATCCTTCTGAGTCTGTTTCCGCAGCCAATTTCTCGTAAAAGACCTTTCCATCGAGTTCCATCTTTATTGCGTAATCAAACACATTCATAGTGAGCTCCTAACAGCTTTAGAAATTCTTACAAATCGGTTATTATTAACTTTAACAATCTCCAGACCAATGTAAAGAACAAGCACGATATCTTTTGCCTTGAGGGTATGTTTTATGTCAATCAACAGCAAAAAAATGGCTGAGAAAAACCGGAATCAAATGGTTTCTGAAATGCGCCGTGAAGAACAACAACGCCAGTCTGGCTATCGGGAACAAGCACTAAAATTGTTTCCCCACGTCTGTGGTCGCTGTAGCCGGGAATTTGACGGGCAGAAAATCCGCGAACTAACAGTGCACCATATTGATCACAATCACGACAATAACCCGCCTAACGGCAGCAACTGGGAGTTACTTTGTCTCTACTGTCATGACCACGAACATACTCGCGGGGTACAAGTAGACCGAGAAGATGATAATTACAATAATAAACAAAAGCAAGACGACGCTCTTTCTCACTCCCCTTTTGCGGCTTTGGCCGAACGTTTCAAGCATCCCAAATAGCTATTAATAGCCTAGCAGCTTGAATGAGCCAAACAACATCTGCCAGCAACCTATGGTCAAGAATACCAGCATCCCGGCCATAGCAACCCATAACCAGTGCTTCTCAATTGAGTCTATTTCCCGCCGTAAACTTGCATATTTGCGCCACGGTTGACAGATTCCCGGTAACATCCCGTACAGAGTGGCAATAAATAATCCGGCGTACAAAGGATATCCCATGTAGCTATAATTTGCCTGAAGCATATCGAAAGGGCAGTGATGACTCGGCATCTGATAGATATAGAGGGAGATGAATGAAATGACCGCACCGATAGAGACAAAAAACATCAGCACAGAGACGATGAACAACAAGTGACGTAAAACAGCCGTTTTGAAAACAATACAGAAGGATAAAACGACCAGGTAACTGCCAACAATTGAGAAAAACAACAACATGGCCTGCCCCACCGGCATCCCCACCAGCTCACTGGCCACGCTGTCCCCTTCTGCACTGAATAATGAGCCACAACAGGAGGTAATGACTTCCGGTTGCAAACCGCTGAAATACTGCCATTGCAGATACAGATCGAGGAGCACCAAGGGGGTGATCAGAACCAGTGCCAGATATTTTGGGCGAACCAGTGGGCAGTCCTCGGTACGTTGATCCAGACGATTCAGCACAACCCAGAATGCTGCAGCAAAGAGGAGAATACCTTTAATCAGCAGAACCAGCCACCCGACCAAGTTAGCATTCAGGGAACCGGTCGCACACATCGCCCCGACAAACAGTCGATGGATATCATCAGCGGTAAAAACAAACAGAGCTGCAGAAAAAATTTGAAATCCTAAAGCGTAATTGAGCAGGGTTGAAACCAGCCAGGTTTTTCGCTCCAATAATAATTGTTCCTCAGAGCTGCTACTCATATCCCAACGCAACAGGATCTGCACTCCCAGCCAACTGGCAAGCAACATAACCAGCGCCGTGATCAGTGAACCACAGAGCAGTGCTAAAATGCCCGGATGCAGAATCACCGGCTGTGCTCCTCGACAATCCGCCCATGGCGCAGGTCAAAACTACGCTGCACCAAAGAAGATTGATAGATACTCGGATCGTGAGTTGCGATAATGATGGTTTTTCCAGCAGAATTCAAATCAGCCAGAATCTGCAGCAGATCTTGCGCTAACTCGCTGTCTAGGTGCGCTGTCGGCTCATCCGCAATAATTATTTCGGGGTCGGCCACCAGAGCACGGGCAATAGCTACCCGTTGCTGCTCACCACCGGAAAGCTGTTTGACCTTTTTCTTCAACATGCCCGCTAACTCAAATTGATCCAGAACTGCCGTCGCAGCTTTTTTTATCTCGCGCAAAGACTGGTCGGAAGGGTAAAGCGGCAGCATTACATTTTCCAGAACACTGAGATCGCGTAACAAATTGTACTGCTGAAAAACAAAACCAAATGTTTCCCGCCTGATTTGCGCCAGAAATCGCTCAGGAAGCTTAGTCACGTTGCGACCCCGAAGCTGAATGCTTCCGGAGGTCGGTCTGGACATGCAACCGAGCAGACTGAGCAACGTCGTTTTCCCCGACCCGCTCGGACCAGTCAGCGCGACCACTTCACCCGCTGAAATCTGCAAGGAGATATCCTGCAAGGCGGTCATCTCATCCGGTTGATGGCGATGATAAATTTTGTGGAGCCGCTCAACAATGATTAGTTGCGACATAGTCTATTCAGCCCCTCATAACATGTTCAGGATCAGTGACAGCGGTCTTCCAGGAGGGAACCACGGTACAGGCGAGATAAGGAACTATTGTCAGGAAGCCAAGCACGAAAACCTGATAGAGATCGACTGCAGGAGTTAATTGAAATTCAGGAAAAAGAACCGACCACCCTTTGAGCAAGGGCACCAGAGCCGGAGCTCCGAAAGCAAAGACATGGATCCATGCCGCCAGTATACCCAATACGAAAGAGGTCAGTGAGATAACAGTCCCTTCCCAGAACTTGACCGCCAGAACATCAGAAGTGTCCCAGCCGATTGCTTTTAAAACCCCAATTTCCTGCTTTTCCTCAGCACTGATTCCGGTGGCTTTGTCCCAGGCAAGAATACAAAAAGAAATCAGTGCCGCAACTGCAACGGCGAGCATCATACCGCTGCGCCAATTAAACAAAGTATCATAGGTGTGCAGGATTTCATCACGCGTGATCGGACGCGTATCGGGCAGATTATATTTGATTTTTTTTGCCAGCGTTTTAATTTCGCGCTGATTATGTACCTGCACAACCAGATCGGTCGCCAATTCATGATCCATGGAGAAAAAATTTCTAAGCGCCATCTCCTGTAAAACAACCAGGTCGTTGGTCAATAAGCTGGATTCAGCCCGGAAGATCCCGGTTATTTTAAAAACGGTGCGGCTCTTTTCGCTGTCTTCAAGAACCAGATCATCGCCAATAGCCGGGCCAAAGGCCATGGCAACCCCCCTCCCGATGGCACATTCTCCGGCATTGTCCGGCAACCGACCTTCAAGCAATTCCAGATCACCTTGATAACTGCTGATTCCGACGAGAGTGAGGTTAGCTTTAATCAGAGAATCATAGTAGTAACCCCAAACCCGAGGAGTCACTGAGGCAACTCCCGGCAACTTGCTGATCACCTCAGCGTAAGCTGTTGGGATTAAATCGTGGCGCCCGGCAGCAACTCGCTGCACCACCAGCTCAGGAGCGGTCGTCAAACTCCCAGTCGCCTCCATCTTCAATGCGTGGGTCAAAAACAATACTGATCCCAGGGTTGCTATCGTGAACGCATAAACGGTGATCAGAGAAAAGTTTTTATATTTCCGCCGCAGCAGGCTGGAGAGGGTAAATTCAAGAATTTTAAGTTGCCGCAACATCAATTTTGTTTTCCTGAATGAGGTTGAATTTTGACTCGGCTGGAAAACCCAACCGGATTTGGTGAAATAATTGAACCGGTCGGAAAATGTTCAAATGCTGCCGGAAAATCCTGAAAGGCAGAAAAAAGGTCAGCCTGAGAGGGATGCCGGGTGTAACGTGCCTCGCTGGAAAGAGAGAGATCCGTGATGCCAAGAGCTTGTACCAACTGGCGTTTTTCGGTTAAATCACTAATGCCAGTAGAGCTCGCGATCAGCAGCCCAGTGGTCATACACAATAGAACTGAAATAAATATCAAGTAGATGGCTACACGCGTCATCAGTTAGCCGGCAAAATGTCCGGAGTTAGTTGCTTGAATGTCAGAATCTGCGTACCGGAATGATCACGCATGAAGGTCTCAGCCAATTCCTTATTAGCCACAGGAATCAACTCCTTTCCCATCGGGCCATAGACATCACTGCCCAGAACGAAGAAAACATCACCAGCGGGCACCAGCTTAGTACTGTAGTATTCGGTCACATAGATTTCAGCGATGCCCCCCCGGGTTTCCTTGTCCTGCCCTTCAGGAAGAGCAAAGTAGTAGCGCAACAGATCCTTACAGCCATCAAAAAAGATTTGGCTATCATCTTTCAGGAGAATCGTTGCTATCCAATCCGGATAGGGGGAAACAAACATTCCACAGACCGGGCAACGATCTTTCTTCCCGGGCAGCTTCGGTTCAGCAGCGATAAGCGGGCCAGCAAATAATCCGATGAGACAAACAATCGTAACTAATATTTTAAGCAAAAATCGCATAGCAACTTTCTTATTGTTTTTTCATTTTCATTTTTTTCATCGCTCTCATTTTACGAATTCTTTGGGTATCTTGATACATATCTTCATAACTGGCTTTCATCGCCTGATCAAAACTGACCATGTCTCCACCATGCTTAGCTATAAATGCTTCTGCGGCAGACTGATCGATAAATGCCCATTTTGCTCTGGATGTCATCACTCCCCGCTTGTCCCCCCCAAGCACCCATACCGCCTTGTCTGCGTTGATCAGTTCACGAGAATTGAAATCCCCAACTAGAAGCCGCTTCGGCATACGATCAATAGCATTGGCAAATTCAAGAGCCATACAGTGAATGCTACAGGTTCCAACTTCCCCACCGTCTTCATACTCCACAAGCATCCGGCTTTGCGCAAACTTGACGCGATCCATCCCGCAATAACTGCAAGCAACATGAGCAGTCTGGTCATCATGTTGAGCGGCTGTCGCAATAACCGCAGTCAAACTCAATCCACAAACAATTAAAATCGTTAACATTTTTTTCATGTGATCCCCTTTGAATATTACAAATTAACTGGTCAGGTACTAACCATGCTGGATGATAGAGAATTCCGCTGAACGAAAAATATAGCACGTAAAATGTGGCTCAACAATGCAATCACCACAACTTTATGAAAAGATTAGAAACCTTGACTTATCTTAACCTTGTCTTATTATTAACCGTCAACATAAAACCTTGTTTTATTTTACATTGCGGACTATCTGATCAATAGATCAGTCATCAAAAGGAACCTTTATGTCTTTTTTTCGCAGCATTTACACAAGTCTGGAACAAAGCTTTTTCCAAACACTGACGCGTAAGCTGATCGGTAATATTGCAGTGCTATTTTTATTACAAATACTGTTTTTTATCTGTATCTATTTCAATATCAGTGAATTACGCAATCTTTTCACCTCAGGAACGAATCCAGATATTTATCTTCTCAATGGTGTTGCAGACCGTGCAATCTGGCAGGCAAGCATACTACTGCTGTTATCCACATTTGCCATAATTGGGTCACTGTTATTTCTACGCCATTTGATGGTTCG
>JASJGU010000092.1:0-5998 GCA_033791385.1 Desulfuromusa sp. | reverse complement strand
TGGCGGCGCAGTCTGTTAACTCTGGGAAGCGGGGATCCAACCCGGGCTATCTGCTCTTCACTGATCGCCCAGGCATTTCAATCGATTCGTTATCCGATTCTTCCCGTTATCGATTACCAGCAAGCCAGAGATCTTAACGGTCGGATATATTGTCAACAGACCCTGAAAATCCGCCATCACAGTTTGTTTGTCCCGCGTGATTTTGATGTATCTCCTTATTTTAAAATCGTTAAGCCAGTTGTTGAGGGTGGTTTAGATATTAAGAGTCTCAATTGGGAAAATTAGCCCGAGTCTCTATCCCTCTAATTTAAGGATATCATTCCACTCATCAATACTAACCGGCATGATCGAGAGCCGGTTCCCCTTGCGCACCAATTGCATATTTTCCAAGTGTTCACATTCTTTCAATTCTGCTAACGAAATGACCCGTTTGGTGTGCCGGATATATTTGATATCAACCATGATCCAACGGGGATGCTGTGGGTCACTTTTGGAATCGAAATATTTACTCTGAGGGTCAAAAGCGGTGTGATCCGGATAACCTTCACGAACGACTTCCATAATCCCGACAATCCCAGGCACCTCACAGTTAGAATGGTAAAAGAACACCTGATCGCCAATTTTCATCTGGTCGCGCATCATGTTGCGAGCTTGATAATTACGCACCCCATCCCAATGTTCAGTCTGATCCGGCATTTTTGTCAGATCATCAATACCGAAAGCATTTGGTTCAGATTTCATCAGCCAGTAATTCATAGCAACTCCTTTAAAGATCGACAGGACTTATTCAATGTTTCGAATCGAGAAGATATTCTCGGATGGTGGAAACCCGTTCTCTACTCTATATGTTTTCTAACGATCGGAAATTTAATGGATCTTCAGCTTCTAATTGTGTAACATCGGCCACGCTACTATACCCTAAAGTGATCCACAGATCACATAACTTCAATGACAAAGGAGCGTTCATCATGAATACATTTCGTCGGACCCTGGCCCTATTTTTATCGGTATCATTGCTTTGTGTTTCTCTTGGTCAGGCTGCCATAATTGATAATAATCAGGTTATTCATCAAATTGAGCAGGCAAATGATAAAGCGGTCTTGCTACAGACAATTAATCGCATAGATGTACAGGAAAATCTGCTGAATATGGGCGTCAACAGCGCAGATCTAGAAAACCGTATTAATCAGATGACTCAGTCAGAAATCGCACAGTTGAATCAGCAGATTGATGGACTGCCTGCTGGCGCTGGTGTGCTTGGCGTCGTTGTCCTGATACTAGTTGTTTTTGTGATTACGGATGTTATTGGTGCAACAAATATCTTCCCATTTATACACTCCATCAATTAATAACCATAAATGAAAGCACTGAGCTTGCTGGCATGTCTGCTGATACTAAGCAGTTGTGCATCAACACCACAAAGTAGGCAGATACAAACTAACGGACTAGATTCCCTGCCTTTGGTCGTTGAGCTTGCAGATACTCCATTTTACCCACAGACACAGTACCAGTGTGGCCCTGCTGCACTGGCTACCGTGTTGCGGGCTCACGGTGTTAAAACCACACCTGAAATATTATCCACTCAGGTCTATATCCCTGACCGCGAGGGCAGCCTGCAAATTGAAATGACGGTGGCTACACTACGCCATAATCTGCTTCCATACCCATTAAAGCCTCGACTGATCGATCTATTTGCTGAAATAGCTGCAGGAAATCCTGTACTGGTGATGCAAAACTTAAGTTTTGCATGGTATCCACTATGGCATTATGCTGTTGTTATTGGTTACGATATAGACACTCAGGAGATTATTCTTCGTTCTGGAAAAACAAAGCGCTGGATCACACCATTCAAAGTATTTGAGCGCACGTGGCAACGTGCTGATTTCTGGGCGCTGGTCATTGTCCCCCTCGACGAAATACCCAGGACAGCAGAGCCCTTGCGCTATCTGAAAACAGCCTATGCCTTCGAGGAAACGGGAAATTCAGAACTTGCTCTCAAAGCATATCAATCAGCGAGCAGGCAATGGCCTGATGTTGCTGTTACCTGGATGACATTGGGAAACATGGCCTTTACTCTCCATAACTGGATCGAGGCTGTTAGAGCATTTCACACAGCCACCAATCTTGATCCTGAATCTATTGCTGGCTGGAACAATCTGGCCTATGCACTGCATGCTTATGGCTGCGGAACTCAGGCACAGATAGCTGTGCAGTGCGGTTTAAACATTGCTCCTGCTGACAAGAATTTGCAGGACTCATGGCGCGATCTGGTTGACAATCCTGTTAGCAGAGATCAGGCTGATTGTCCGGTCATTCGCTGTTACTAAAATATGCCAGCTTGGTGTATATACATTGTCCAAGAGTATCTAAAAAACAGCCCGCTGACTTCCTTCGTTAGGCAACCAACTCCAGGATTCAATCTGTCAAATGACTTTTTTGAAATTGTGCTTGAGGTTATGTCGAATTCTAGAAAACTACAATAAAGACAAATCACTAAGTGGTAGAAATGCAGCTTTGCAGAATAAGAATGCTCCCGTAAAAATTTAAAATCAGGAATAAAATATGCGGCCTTTAAAAGATCTCAACTTTGAAGTATTGGCAAAGGTCAAATTTGTTTTGGTCGATATCGATGGTACGTTGACGCTCAACGGGCGTGTCCCGGCAGTCGCATATTCTGCCTTGGAAAGGCTTCGTGCTGGTGGAATAACAGTTATACCTATCACCGGTCGGCCAGCAGGTTGGTGTGATCATATCGCACGGATGTGGCCGGTTGATGGAATTGTTGGCGAGAACGGCGCCTTTTATTTTTATTATCATGCCGAACAACACAAAATGATTCGCCGTTACTGGAAATCGCCATCAGCCCGTCAACATGATCGCGCCCGACTATCAACCTTGAGTGATGAAATTATCGCGGCGGTGCCTGGAGCAAAGGTTTCTGCAGATCAGGCCTATCGCGAAACCGATCTGGCAATCGATTTTTGCGAAGATGTTCCGCCATTGCCTATGGATGAAGTCAAAAAAATTGTGGGACTTTTTGAGCAGGCTGGCGCTCATGCAAAGATCAGTTCGATTCATGTGAATGGTTGGTTTGGTGAATACGATAAACTGAGGATGACCCGAACCCTGTTTTTGGAGGTTTTCAACCAAGAGCTGGAAACGGCCAAAGAACAGATCATCTTTATCGGGGATTCACCAAATGATATGCCAATGTTTGATTATTTCCCCAATGCGGTAGGTGTTGCGAATGTTCTGCGCTATCTCGATCAATTTTCAGCCAAACCTGCCTGGGTTACAAAACAAGCTGGTGGGTTTGGGTTTATCGAACTTGCTGAGGCCATTTTGGAGGCAAAAAAAAACATCTGACTATTCTTAAAATGTCGTTAAATCAGCTGTTTATATTTTTAAACCTTCGAAATCTAGCGTGGGATGAAGCGACGACTCTTTAACCCAAGAATCGGGTCTGAATGTTGAATTTCCAAAACTTACTATTTTTGAAAATCTGCTGATCAGCCCGAAAAGACCTTCTCAAAAGTGATTGGTCGATTTTTGAACGGCTTGAGATAAGCGGAGGCGACGAACTGCTCGCGACCCACCGAATTATACAAATTTACAACAGACGCATTTTCCATCCGCGTTGATTATTTGGTTATGCAGTTTTAATTGCTTGTATGTTCAATAAATGAAATACCCTTTTCGTTTGCGTATTCCATGATTTCGGAATGGTTTTTTCTTTTTCCACGGGCATTTAGTAACAACAGATAGCAGTTACACGCTTGGTTCTTTTGATGGAGTTGAAAAAGCGTATCAATGTCTTTTTTTGAATCTATTGGTTTGCTTTGAATTTTCACTTCGATTGCACTCAGGGCACACTCCATGACTAAACTCAACTTCAGAATGTTCAGTGATATATTTTTCGATTCGATTCCAAGAACCTTCATCGTCGCGAATTTTCTTGCAATCGCCATTTCTAAAAAGTCCAGCTCTGCGGCATCAAGTGATACGTCGGTATCTGACCTACAGAACTGTTTCATCAGGCACACCCTCGGGTAGTTCAAACGGCGTTACCTTTGTTAATGGGCCCATAAAGATAGCACCACCGCCTTTGTGGCCAATACCTGCTGTTTGGTAAATGTAATCGAACAAAACATCGGCCTCATCTTCAGACACTACTACTTTCACCATCCTGACCAACGTTGGCTCCGGCAACCGGTTTTTTTTGCTTTCGGCACTCTGCAAAACAGCAATACCCCGGCAAGCTACACTGCATGTTCTAAGTATCTGTTTTTCGTGACGCAATGCCTGCATCAGTTTTTTGTCTGTCCCGTTATCGGGTAATACGCAGGTGATGAGTTTGGCCGCTTTTTGGGAGAAAGACTGACAGACACCCTGGCTCATGATTCTCCCTCAAGTTCTCTTATCACATCCTGAGGAAGATAAGTGGCGACTTTCTCCAGTGGTGTAATGTACAGGTAACCGTTACCAGTAACATCCAACTTGCCTGCCCGATAAATACTGTTGCATATGGTATCCTGCTGCTCCGATGAAACGATAATACTAACCACCTCTTTTTCTGCCTCGACCGCGATACCGAGCAGACCCAAGCGCTCACGTGAGCCGTATGCTCTGGCATAGTAACTAATTGCGCCAGTGATTGCACCAGCATCACGAGCAGCCTTCAATATGATATCGCTCAAACCGTCCTTTACAACACAGGTGATCTGGGCGGCATCTGTTAAATAGGTAATATTGCTATTGCTCATAATATGGCTTGCGCCTCCTGTCCTGTAGATAGTGTAGCTGTCGCTGCGGCCAGCTCGACCTGTGAGTTCGCTTTATAACGCGCATATAGACCGGTGATCATCACTGAGATAATAGGACCAATTGACGCCATGCAAAGAATGCCAAAGCCCTCCACGGTGTCCATTGCAGAGCCGACGCCCAGCCCCATAGCCAGTACCAGGGGCACGGTTATCGGGCCAGTCGTTACACCGGCGCTGTCCCAGGCAACATTAACAAATTCTTCACTAGAAAAAACGGTCAGTACAATGGCCAGCAGATAGCTGGGCACAATCATCCATACCAGCGGCAGATTGAAAATCAGCTTGGCGAGGCCGGCTGCAATACCAAATGCGACACCGAGAGAAACAGCGATGAGCAAGGTCTTTTTCTTGAACACACCGTTAGTCAGTTTCTCCGTGGTTTCACCCAGTGCGTTGAGTGCCGGTTCCGCCAGAGTAGCGCCAAAACCCAACACCCACGCAAACAGCAGCGTCAGCACCAGGCCGATGACATAAATATATATAGGTGAAATTTCTACTCCTGAAACTTTGGTGAATGCAGCAGGAATCAGGGTACCAACGTCACCACCGAGCTTGGATAGACCGTAGGTGAGCCCCAGGTTGAAGGTGCACATACCGATGACCGTTAGTGTGATACCGTAAAGAATTTCACCCATGTTCTTGAGTTGTTCTTTTAGTACCAGCCTCAGCACAACAAACAGAAACAGCACCAGTGGCAGAATGGCACGCACGCCCATGATGATTTCCACACCCGGACTGCTTTCATACCACGCAGGGTCTGCTGACTGCGTGGCTGCAGCAGTCTGTCGCGCCAGCTCGATAATTTCAGCCGGTGATAGGGTAAAAGAAACATACTGAGCCAGCAGAAACACCCCGGTAACGGGGAACAACGACGCCAGCGTGACGATGCCAAACCCCGACAGGCCCGAATCTCCTTTACCGGCCGCTGCTGCGATACCGATACCCAATGACAATACCAGTGGCACAGTGACCGGCCCAGTGGTGACCGCCCCACAGTCCCAGGCCAGGCCGATGATGTTTTGCATGTGTGGATCGAAAGCATTGTATATCGTTAGAACCAGTACCGGGGCCAGTGCGACATAAATCATCGGCTTCAGGCTCCAGCCATAAATAAAACGCAGTGTACCCAGTACCGCTGCCAGACCTACACTGATACCCACCATTAGTACCAGCGC
>JASJGU010000091.1:0-4190 GCA_033791385.1 Desulfuromusa sp. | reverse complement strand
TATGGTCACGCATGTATTTCCTTCAGCCTATCTACCTGTTTTTCTATTATTCACTATTTTGACCCTGTTTGACAAACCCCCAGTTCTCTTTTTTACGAGAATGTGGTAATTAGGAAAAATAAATAATAATGGTTTCAAATTTACTAGGTAGAAAATGTTATGAAATTAACAAAAACAGTTGGTCTACGGACTGAGATTTTAATAACGCTAACGTTGTTATTGGGTGCCGCATTGTTGTTGGGTGGCCTTATGATGCTGCGTTTAACGGAGAAAAGTTTGCTGGAGGAGCGGGTTCGGCAGTTGGATTCTCTGTCTCTTATTCTGGGGCAATCTATCGGTTTACAGATCACAGAAGAAGGTTTGTTTCATAGCAAAGACTTTTTGTCCCTGTTACCGGAGAACCTCAACTGCGCTGGTTGGTGGGTTTATGATCAGAGACTTGATTTGTTAGATTCATGGGTTCGCTCGGAAGGTGAAACTCCTCGCGTATCTGCGGCACGAAGGCAACAGGTCAAGTTTACTGGAGAGTATCAGCGGATCATTGACTTTATCCCGGTACTCAATATCTTTTCTGTATCAAATTCTGCAGTGCGTTTTATCGTTCCAGTGCAAAGTAATAAACATTTTTCTGGGATTTTGGAACTCCATTATTCATTGAATGATATCCGTTCGAAATTGTTGAAATCGCAACAGATTATTATCCTTTATGTTTTTCTTTATGGCGCCATACTGATTTTAGCCGGATACTATTTATTACAGCGTAATATCATCAAACCTGCGCAGAACTTACTCAAAGCAACAGAAGAGGTCAGTCGTGGAAATTTAGAGATCCGTTTGCCGTCCGTTGGTCCCACAGAGTTTTTACAATTATCGCAAGCTTATAATCGGATGGTTGAAGCTCTTCAGTCCAGCCATGGGGAAACCGAGAAACATATTGAATCACTTGAAGAAACTAATCAGGAATTACAACGAGCCCGTGCTGAACTGATCCGCAGTGAAAAAATGGCATCGGTCGGCCAGTTGGCTGCCGGTCTGGCACATGAACTAGGAAATCCTCTTTCAGCATTGATTGGTTATCTTGAATTTTTGAAGCAAAAGATTGAATCCGGTTCCGGTAAAGATATTATTGAGCGCTCCCTAGTCGAAACGAATCGCATTGATTTTTTGGTAAGAGAACTGCTGGATTTTTCCAGACCGTCAGATAATATTCAGGTAGAATCGGTTGACCTGGTGATTGCCTTGAATTCCTCTGTCCAGTTATTGAAAAATCAGGGAGCTCTGACTGATTTTGAAATTATCAATGTTCTGCCAGATGCTTTATCTCCTATCAGTATAGATCCGCATAAATTACAGCAGGTGTTGATTAACCTGTTATTGAATGCCACCCAGGCCTGCGATAAAAAAGGTAAAATAACTTTTTCTGCCGGGGTTGATGATACATTCGTTTGGGTGGGAATCAGAGATAACGGTTGCGGTATTGCCGCTGCCGATCTGAATAAAATATTTGATCCTTTTTTTACGACCAAATCGCCAGGAGAGGGGACGGGACTTGGTTTGGCGATTTGTCAGCGGATTGTTGAGGAGGCTGGTGGTGATATCCAGGTTGAATCCAATGTTGGATTGGGCAGCTTGTTCAAAGTTGTTTTCCAAAAGACTAGTGGATAGCATCTGTGCATATTTTGCATTTCGACTGTGTGCATATTTTGCGTTATCTCTTGAAGATTATTAGAACACTTAGATAACCAGTTAAAAATATTAGCACTATTTTAGTAGTTTGTTTGGACTGACCTTTGCTTCTATTAAGCTCAACAACAAAAGTGGGGATCTATGAATCGAGTTTTATCTAGAAATTTAAAAAGGATAGCCACAGTGCGAAACGGTGAGTCAGGATTTACTTTAATTGAATTGGTTGTAGTCTTAGTCATTATTGGTATTGCGGTTTTGATTGCTATACCTAGTTTTAAAGGTATGACGAGGTCTAGCAATGTGACAAGTGCAACGAATGATCTGGTTTCTTCTCTCAATTTGGCGCGCAGTGAAGCTGTGACTCGTAGCGTTAATGTTACGGTTTGTAAGAGTGCTAATTTAACTTCATGCATCACTACAAATAGTTGGGAACAGGGATTGGTTGTTTTTACAGATATTGATGGCGATGGAACTATTGATGCGGGAGATGCCATTATTCGTGTCTATAATGGTCCAACCGATGGAACAACAATGATTGGCAATGCTAATGTCGCTAATCGCTTGACCTATGCTAACACTGGTTTTTTTAATGCTGTATTTAACGGGACGATCACTGTTACTTCCGGTACGAGGACTTTGAGTATTATCACCAGTGCCTCTGGGCGAGTAAGAACCGAATAAACCGTAAAAGATGAGGTTATTGATGAAAAGAAAAAAAAATATACAAAGTAACCGAGGATTTACTCTGGTTGAGGTACTGGTTGCACTTGTCATTCTTTCTGTTGGCTTACTGGGTGTCGCTGGAATGCAGATCAGTGGAATGAAGGGAAACCACAATGCTTTTTTACGCTCACAGGCGTTGCAATATAGCTACGAAATTTTAGATATGATGCGGGCTAACAGGAATGCGGCAATTAGCCCGACCTACACACAAAACTATGTTATTGCGGCAGGAGCTGATCCAGCTACTGAATTAAAAACAGGTGTTGCGTTAGCAGACCTGCAAGAATGGCTCAGAGGGTTGGATGGAACAAGTAATCCCGCTTCAGGTTTGCCTAACGGACAGGGTGCGATTGCTGTTGTTGATAATCTCGATAGCACATGGGACGTTACTGTAACTGTTTCGTGGAGCGAAGCCAGATTGGCCGATGATACAACTCCTTCAGTCGTTGTGGAGACAAAATTATGAAAGTTCTTTGCACTAAATTTTGTTGTCAAAACCAGCGGGGGTTATCTTTGATAGAGCTTTTAGTTTCTCTGGCTATTAGTTTGGTTATTCTGGGTGGGGTTTACCAAGTTTTTGTTGGCAGCAATAAAAGTTACCGTGCAAATGAACAGTTTGCCCGCCTTCAAGAAAGCGCACGTTTTGCCACCGATATCATTGGGCGTGATCTCCGTATGGCTGGTTATACTGGATGTTCACGTATTCCCGGTTCGGTCGTCAACACTTTGCAGGACACAAGCTTCTTTTTTAATTTTAATGTGGGTACTCAGGGTTTTGAATACATTGGTCCAGTGGCTCCGGCTGGGGTGGATGCGCTAGACTTCAGTCCAAATCTGGACGCCGTAATCCCTTTGACTGAAATGGTGGAAGGCAGTGACGTTCTCACTTTCAGGAGGGTCGAAGCAGGCGATCCTGTTCTGCTTGAAACCGCCATGGCAACCAGTTCCGATGCTGCTCTTGATTTGTCGGATACCGACCTGATAAATGAAGATGATATCGTGATGATCAGTGACTGTCTTGATGCTACGGTTTTTCAGGTGACTGATTACGTCTCAGCAAGTGACACTGTACAACATGCATCTGGTGGTACTCCTACTTTTGGTGATGCCGACTACCCTGGTAATGCAACCCTGGATTTAGGGAAACAATTTCAGATAGGTGCCGAGATTGTCAAAATGACCACTATGTCGTATCTGATTAGAAATAACCCTGCAGGAGCTCCTTCCCTATATAGAGCTGACTATAATACCGGGAGTACGGAAATAGTTGAGGGTGTTGAACAGATGCAAATACGCTATGGAATAGATACTAATGGCGATAGACAGGTTGATTCTTACGTGACGGCAACAGGTGCCTCTGCTGATTGGGGACAAGTTGTTGCAGTCAGAGTCGTTTTGTTATTTCAAAGTGAAATTAATCCACGTGCTCCTATCGATACGGCTACCTATGATTTAAATGGAGATGGTGTCAATGAGTACGATCCAGTTAATGAGCGGCGCATGAGACGGGTTTTTAAAGCGACTTTTGCACTTCGTAATCGATTGTCATAAAGGATAAATGTTATGAAGCAGATAATATCAAACGAACGCGGAGCCGTTTTAATTACTGGTTTGATGATTTTAGTCATTCTTTCGTTGCTTGGAATTTCCACAATGCAAACGTCAACGCTTGAAGAAAAAATGACAAACAATATGAGTCAACGTCAATTGGCTTTTCAAGCGACTGAAGCGGGTTTAAGGGAGGCCGAGGGTCGGATATCGGATGGTTTAAGTGTCGATCC
>JASJGU010000090.1:0-9940 GCA_033791385.1 Desulfuromusa sp. | reverse complement strand
CTCCTGTTGACCTGGGTGATGCCGATTTTTTTCATCGCCTCAATGGTTATGACCATCAAACTGCCGAACAGTTTGCAGAAAGTTTTTTGTTTTGCCATTGTTGGTATTGCCCTGATTTATTTCGGCGCCTTCGAATTCATCCGTGAGGGAGGTCGTCGCCCCTTCATCATCTACGACCACATGTATTCAAATCAGGTCTATGTCAAGGATGTGCCTGAAGTCCAGAAAGCTGGGTTTCTGACCACAGCCAAATGGGCAAGACACAAGGAAATCACCGACGAAAACATGATGGAAGCAGGACAGGACCTGTTCAAGTTTCAGTGCAGCGCCTGTCATTCGGTCGATGGTCCACTCAACGACATCATGCCATTGGTCAAAAAGTACGACAATACATTCGGCATGGACGCCAAGCTGAATGGACTCGGCAAACTCAATGGCTACATGCCACATTTCATGGGCACTCGCGAAGAGCGTTGGGCGCTGGCTAACTATATTGTCACTGGCCTGAATCAAATTGATGACATGAACATGGGAAATCCGGTAGTTGAACAAAAGGAACTTCCGGTGACCATTCCCCCATTTGACAAAGAAAAAGATGAATACGTTTTACTCGCCTGGAATAACCTCGGCATGCATTGCCTCTCTGACAGTGATCCGTACTGGATTCTGTTGCCACCTGCCAATGATATCTTTGCACAACTGGTAAAACGTGGAGATTCCCCGGAAATTATTACCGAAGGGGTAGAACTCAGCTATCAGGTTCAAGAGGGCTTTGAATATCCGGAGAAACACGTCCGTTTCTGGGAATTTGCCGACAAATTATTTGGCAAAGACATTCCAGAAGGGGTTGGAGTCGCAGGGATGAAAGTTTCTGGAATCATGAAGGCGGAAGCAGATCACCGCGCATTTGTCGCACCACTGGTTCCGGTCGTACCTTACCCTGATGATGGCAGCTACAATCCTTATCCGATTTTCACAATCACGGCTACGGACAAAGCTACTGGTAAAGTCCTGGCAACAACAAAAACCGTCGCACCGACATCCACCGAAATGGGCTGTAAAAATTGCCATGGCGGCGGCTGGCGGGTTGCTGGAGTGGCTGGATTTACCGATGAGACCAGCCTTGATGTGCTGGCGGCTCATGACAAAAACAGCGGTACCACCCTGGTTGATAAGGCCAAAAATGGCGAGCCAATGCTCTGCCAATCATGCCATGCTGACCCGGTATTGGGGACCAAAGGCGATCCTGAGCTGCTCAACTTTCCTGCTGCCATCCATGGCTGGCATGCAAACTTCCTGACCGACCGCGAAGGAATGCAGGCCTGTGTTGTCTGCCACCCATCCCGTCCGGATGGTCCGACACAGTGTGCCCGCAGTCATCATGCGCAGTTTATGGACTGCACCAACTGCCACGGCACGATGGAAGATCATTCCTTGAGTTTACTGAAAAAAGAACTTGAAGCAGGCAAAAAAGGTGCCGCTCGTTTAATGGCCAACCTGAAACCCCGCGCGGTTGAAACCATTGACGAGATCAATGCGCGTACTCCCTGGATCAATGAGCCAGACTGCCTGACTTGCCATGAGGATTTTGAGATGGGCAGCACGACCGATGCCTTCAATACCTGGACTGAAGGAGCAGATGACTTGTACCGAAACCGCCATGACCAGATGGAGGCGATGATGTGTGAGGCCTGTCACGGCAGCACGCATGCTGTTTATCCGGCCACCTTCAATAAGCTGGGAACCAACCGTGACAGCATTCAACCGTTGCAATACCAAGGGAATGATCGCCCCATCGGCAACGACTGTACAGTCTGTCATACCGTTCAGCCAGAATTTGAGGGCCATCACCCCAACTCGTTAAGACTCTAAAATAGCCGTTATTATTCTGGGAACATGGAATCATTACGTATCCCCAGAATACAGATCACTAACCGGACCGCTGGGGACAGAATTAAATTCTGTCCCCATTCTTTATCCTGCCCCCGTCTCATAATGGTTCAGATTAGCATTTGACAGTGTTTCATATCAGGCGTATACAAATACATACAGTTTTTTAGATGTTTTCATCTCTCCATATTTTTCCCGTCTAATCTCCAGTTCATCAACAACACAGGGGGTCGATATGAAATTCACACAACCTTTGCAAGCAGCAGGAAAATCGGTACAAATTGTGGGTGACGCAGATGATCCAGAAGATATTTATGCTGCAACGCAAAAAGGCTATCTTGCCGCTATAGATCTTCGCTAGTTTTTTTCACAACAAAGCCCCATGGCCATGTAGATAGGGGGCTTTGTTGTATTATTCTGGACAAATTCTGCCATTCCATTTCCAGGGCGAGATCATCCTAGCGCTCCACATCAGCGACAAAGGCACGTGTAACGGGTACTGTGCCAGAGGCAGGAGAACAATCATGATCCGCAACCCGACAGTCTATAAGACTCAGGGCCATTCAGAAGTTAACTCAACCCTTTTACATGGATCGATATTAGATGCGCGCTGAGACACTCCCCCCTGCCCGCCTGGCCTGGACCATATGGGGTCTCGGGGCGGTGCTTTACATCATCGGATTTTTTCAACGGGTCGCTCCTGGCGTCATGACCGCGGAACTGATGGGCGATTTCAATCTCACCGCTGCTGCGATGGGCAACTTGTCGGCTTTCTATTTTTACAGCTATGTAGCGATGCAAATCCCGACCGGCCTGCTGGCCGATCATTGGGGGGCACGCCGGTTGCTAACTGCTGGTGCACTGGTGGCCGGGATTGGCAGCCTCAGTTTTGCACTCTCTGACGGGATGTTCTGGGCCTGCACCGGAAGGTTGTTGATTGGTGGATCAGTGGCCGTCGCCTTCGTTTCAATGATGAAACTTTCCAGTCATTGGATGGCGCCCAAGCATTATGCTCTTGCCTCCGGGATGGCTCTCTTCCTCGGTATTCTCGGGGCGATTTTCGCCGGCACGCCATTGCGCTTGCTGGTGGTTTCTTACGATTGGCGATCCGTCATGCTGGCTTCCAGCATCTTCCCGTTTGTCGCCGCCGCGCTGATCTGGATCATCGTCCGTGACGACCCAAGTGAGCGAAGTTACCTCAGCTACGCTCCCAAGGTCACCGTTGAGATGCCTCGCACCGGAATCATAGCTGGTTTAAAGCAGGTCTTTGGCTATCGAAATATGTGGCTGTTACTGATCGCCCCAGGCGCCCTCGCCGGAAGTGTCCTCACCTTTGCTGGTCTCTGGGGGGTTCCTTTCCTGACCACCCATTACGGGATGAGCGCCCCAAAAGCAGCTGCCGTCTGCTCGGCCCTGCTGATCTCCTGGGCGGTGGGCGGTCCGGTCTGTGGCAGCCTCTCGGATCGTATCGGCCGGCGCAAGCCCCTTTACGTAATCGTCTGCGCAGCTTTGGCTCTGAGCTGGGCGCTGATCATCTTTGTGCCGGGATTGCCGGTTGCTGCGCTGGTTGCTCTGCTGATGGTGAGCGGCTTCTCTGCCGGCGGCATTATCATAGGCTTTGCCTACGTTAAGGAATCAGTCCCAGCGCACTTAGCCGGAACAGCCGCCGGTGTCTGTAACATGGGCGTTATGCTTGGCCCGATGCTGCTACAACCAATCGTCGGCTGGGTACTGGATCATCAGTGGCAGGGAACAGTAGTGGCGGGAGTTCGAACTTACGGATTGAGCGCTTTTCGTGCCGGGTTCGCCTTCATATTGATCTGGGCAGTTCTGGCGCTGGTCTGCGTGGTATTCAGTCGGGAAACCAACTGTCGTCAAATGCACTAACCTGACCTGGCCTCCCCCTTTTTCCGGGAGAGGCCGCGGTGCCTTTATTTCATCCCCAAACCACCCATCAAACCGCGTACAGCAGCAGGCAGGTCGGCGGGCAACAGAATGGTTTTGCTGTTTTCAGACGTTGAAATTTCTCTGATAGCGTCGACGTAACGCTCACCCAGCAGGTACATAATCGCCGTGTTGTTACCACCCGCGATCGCCGAATTGATCCGCTTTGTCGCCTCCTCAGTTGCCTGCGCCAGCAAGATCTTTGCTTCACCGTCCAGCTTTGCTGATTGTTTACGGCCATCGGCTTCAAGAATAGCGGCGGTCTTCGCCCCTTCCGCCTTGGTTACAGTCGCGCGCCGCTCCCGTTCGGCCGCAGCCTGGCGCTCCATCGCCTGTTGCATCGTTTCCGAAGGGGCGATTTCCTGAACTTCGGTGTTTTTCACAATGACACCCCAATCGGCGACATCATCTGATATGGCTGCCTTCAAGCGAGTTTTAATCAGTTCTCTGCTGGAAAGAACTTCATCGAGTGCCATCTCGCCAACAATAGATCGTAAACTGGTCTGGACCAAATTCTGGATCGCATATTGGTAATTATCAACACCGTAAACAGCTTTTTCCGGGCTGATGATGCTCATGTAGGTAATCGCATTGATTCTAACAACAGCATTGTCCTTGGTGATAACTTCCTGAGACGGGACATCCAGAACGATGTCTTTTGTTGTCACCTTGTGTGAAATGGAATCAATGTAAGGGATGATTATGTTTAATCCCGGGCTGAGTGTTGTATGAAACTTTCCTAAACGTTGCACGACGTACTTGGTTCCCTGTGGAACGATTCTGACACCTAAACTTATCGTGACAATAACGAGTATTGCCAGAATAAGGACTCCGATAAGACCTTCCATAATTTTAATTCTCCTTCAGTTCTTTATTATTTCTTTTCTACCTTCAAACTGTTCCCAATAACATCGGTCACAATAACGCGATCACCAGGGCTAACAGGCTCTGTACAAATAAAATCCCAGGTGTCATCACCCACGACTGGGGCAGGAAAACGCAATTCACCCCGCTTTCCTTCAAACGGGCATTTCGTCACCTGACCGACCTGACCAATAATTGCCTCCCGGGAAAGTCCCGCCAGGGTCTTGTCCTTCATCCGTGGTTTCAGAATCTTGAACCAGGCAACCGTGAAACCGACCGAGGCAAAAATCCAGAGCAGCAACTGATAAGCCAACGGCATCTCGGGATAAACCAGCAGGCAAAAGGCCACGATCATTGCACCCAAGCCAAACCACAGTGCAGTGAAACTGACCAAAACCAGTTCGGCAAGAATCAGCACCGCGCCGAAAATCAACCAGTGCCAGTAAAGCAGTTCAAATTCCATCAAATCATCCTTCCTGAGCTTATGAAGATATAGTGATGTTGGTTTAAGGGTAGATGGCAGCAAATCCGGGACTGTCCCCGCACGGGGGCTGTCCCAGGTTTATGCGGTGCAAACCACTACAGTTTCATGGCTCGTAAACTCTTGGGGCAGCCAAAATCTAGCGTCAGAGTTTCCCCTTACATAAGTCACAATATTCTTTTTGTTTGGGGTTCGATGGATAATCTGCACAAATCCCTGGCCTTGCTTCGTAAACAGCGCAAGAATAACTACCATTATCCTCATTTAAGAAAAAACAATTGCCGTTTTCCTGGAATTGCAAGAAATATTCTTCAACTGCGCGACCTTTTGAAATGGCAAACACATCAGAAGGTAAGCCTGTCGCTTTTGCTATCGAATCAACCTCACTTTTAGATATTTCGACAAATGGGTAGTTCTTACAACATTCGGCGCATTTTCTACATATATCAACTGAAATAATATTCTCCGTATTTTTAAAAGTTCCCTGCACATTCTAGACTTTGGAAAAATTTGATCCGGCACAATAGCCCTCTCTTTGCTTAAACGCAAAAGATTGTTAGTGATATTATCACATGCGCTATAGAAAACCCCATGCGAAGTCATTTATCAGGGGGGAGACATGAGTTCAGGACGATTGGAAGTGCTCGACAGCCTGCGAAGCAAACTGGTTTTCACCCCCGCAGACGGTTTTCTGAAAAAGTAGGCTGATTGAGCAAATGTGCCACACAGGATTGCGGAATTAGATATGCTGTCCCGAATGGCGCTAATTTAAGGGGAGATGGCAGCAAATCCGGGACTGTCCCCGCACGGGGGCTGTCCTAGGCTTTTGCGGTGCGATCCGCCACAGTATCAAAACCGGGGAGTGTCCCTAGCTTTCCTTATAGCGGGACGAATAATCATTGGTTTTATTCATGCCTTTCGATTCCGGATATCGTCACTATTATAATGTTATCCATCTTAATTTCTATGAAGCCCCTTAATATTCGTTATAAAATATTTCAGCGCTCCCAGGGCGGAGTCATCCCCAGCGCCGCCAGCTTATCGGCAAATTCCATAGCTTCTCGCGAAAGAACCAATTTTTCTGCCTTGGTCTTCACCCAACCACGCTCACGGCACCAGTCATCGGCTGCCTGATCTTTTCCGCCAGCTAGAAGTGTCAACAATTCCTGATCCTGTTGCGACAAAGTCATCTGATTGAAACGATAATCCTTGAATGCTTCCCAAGCCAACGGCACCCAGCGACTGACAATCTGCTCACCAATGGCTTCGGCATAACGGCGGATTTCCAACTGAGCATGAGAATCCATACGTAAAGCAAGAAAATGTAACAGGTTATGCAAATCCATCTGCCAGAACGCTTCGGTGTAGGTGCTCAGAGGCAGATCTTTACGTGCCTGTTCCCTGGCCACGCCACGCTCCAGTCGATCATTGTAAACATCTTTTGCCAAGCGATGCAGGTCCTGCTCGGCGGTCGAAAGTTCACCGCCAACGGTCTGATCAAAAAAGCCAGCGCTGCCCTGTTTATTGTCCTGAGCTTGCTGCCGCCATTGATCGGGGTTGGTCATCTGGGAGCCATCAATAGCGATGGAATAGCGGGTACTGTATTCGTTAACACTGGCGGTTCGGTGGCGAATCCACTGGCGCCAGGTATCCATCGGAACCCGAACATGGAGTTTCAAACTACACATTTCGAAGGGGGTTGTATGCTGGTTGCGCAGTAGATAACGAATTAAAGCGCGATCCTCAGAAACCTTTTTGGTACCGTCACCATAAGAAACCCGTGCTGCCTGAACAATCGAAGAATCGTTCCCCATATAATCAACGACACGAACAAAACCGTCATCAAGCACGGGAAAAGTTTGACCTAGAATAGAATCAAGTTCAGGGCTGGAGGGGCGTATCAGTTGAGTTGTCACGTTATCAATCCTTTAGCGATGAGAAGATGTTGCCAGCAGGGCACCAAAACCGACAAAAATCGAACCACTAACCCTGCCGAATATTTTGATTCGATGTGGCTGCATCAGCCAGAATTTTGCCTTGTGAGCCAACAGAGCATAAAACATCAGGAAAGCAAAAGAGAAAAACATCAGAGTTACAATCAAAAGAGAAAATTGCGGAATCAGCGGTTGTTCTACATGGAGAAATTGCGGCAACAACGCCGTTAAAAAAACGATTGCCTTAGGGTTGCTCATAGCAACACCGAGAGCCTGAATGAATATCATTTTTGTAGACTTTACTTCAGGACTGAAACGAGCTTGCATTCCGCTCAAATCGATCCCTTTCTGGAAAAATAGCTTCAAACCAAGGTAAACAAGATAAGTAGCACCAGCATATTTAACCAGATTGAATATCAACTCTGAAGTGCTCAGTAAAGCCCCCAACCCGGTGACCGCACTGACTCCCAGACTAAAGAGGCCAACGACAGTACCGAGTGCTGCAAATATCGATTTTCTCCAACCATATAGAGTTGTATTGGTCATAATGAACAGAACCGCCGGGCCAGGCGTTGATACCGCTGCGAAGACCAGCACTAAATAGATCAGCCAGGATTGAAGTGTCATTTACAATACCCTTAAGTGAGATAGTTAGACAAAAATTTGAAGTGGTAAAAATAACATATCAATACAATCAAAGAAATATATCGTTGTAAAAAATCTCAAAGAGAAAACGTAAAAAGGGCAACCCTTCGGCTGCCCTTTTTAAACTAAAACTTAAGCTGTACTTAGTTTTTACTTTGCACCAGAAGCTTGGGCTCGTTTTTCTGAAACACCTTGAGCAACAGCTTTGGTCATACCGAACAGAACCAGAACAGCCGGAACCAACTGAGCAACGATTAGCAGAGCACAGAAGCCAACAAACAGCAGAGTCAGAATACCGCTGTTATAGGTCTGGGTGGTATCAACGGCAAATGCAGGGGTCACGAGCATCATAGTGATTACGAGTGTAGACAGGACAGATTTAATTGGGAACATGGCTTTCTCCTTTTGTTTTGCAACCGCTTGTATGTTTGTATTTTCTTCATATTTTTTGAATGCATAGCTAACTGCCTGGTGGATTTCTTCTCGATTGTCTTCACCGGCAGTTTTCAAGGCATGATAGAAAATGCCTTCTTTACGAATCCGGCGTTCCAATTCGATTGGCATTTCATCCGAAACCAGAATAATCGAAATATTACGGTTACATTTTTTCAACAATGGAATCAGTTTGACCACATTTTGCTCATCGTAGTTACCATCAATAACGACAACTTGAATTTCTTTATTAATAATTCCCTCAAGGGCATTAGCGACTGAATCAGCCTTGGTCACTTGATATTCATTCTCGTTAAAGAGACTTGCTAACTGCTCTCTTGCTTCGTGATTTTTGTTTGCTATTAATAGACCGTTCATGATCTTCACCTTTCCCTTAGGTTCCAACTGAAAATTAGTTAGAAGTCTCAACTTTTTTGCTATCCTTGCTGACCAAACCTTTAACCATACCAACAAACAGAATGACTGCAGGAACCAGCTGAAAGACAACGATCAGAGCGAAGAAACCAATGAACAAGGAGAGAAGCAAGCTACCTTCGCCAGCGCCATTGTTACCTGCAGCAAAAGCAGAAGAAGAAAAAGTGATCAGGGCGATTAAGGTATTGCGTAATGTGTTTTTCATGATGACCTCCGTATTTATATTTAGTTTTGTTTTGTCTCTTGCCTCACATATAAAGCAGTGTTCGTGCCAACTTTAAAATATATTTTCAATATGAATATAAGCTACTGATTTTATTGATAAAAAAATCAATAAGGTGAAGAAACTGTGACAGTCAGAAAAATATTTTGTATATAGAAGACATACACCCCAGCAACATTTAAGCCGAGTAAAAAACAGACAATGAATCCTAACATGTTGTTATTATTCGTTATTACCCAACCAAAAGGGTGTATATAAAAATATTGCAGCAAATATTTAATTTATCAGACAGAAGGTGACGAGCTGCTATAATGTCCCAATAGATCAGTTCAACAAAATATCAACTTTTTTCTGAGGAGATTTTATGCCGCACCTACAATTTGAAATTAATCGAAGCCTGGCTGACACTGAAAAAATCACCTTTGCTGAACAAGTAAGAAAGTTTTTTTCTGAAGTGATGGATACCGGAACCGACCATATCAGCATCTCAATCCGCGAGTTCGGTACCCACAATTTATCCATTGGTCGAGTCAAGGAACCGGAAAAAGGAATTGCCCTGGTCAATGCAGATATCCGGGAAGGGCGAACCATGAAAAAGCGCAGAGCCCTCACTCTGGGATTTATGGATCTGCTGCACAAGACCTGGGATATTCCCAAAGAACATATGTACGTCACCTTGACCGAACACAAAGGGGAAGATTTTCACTTATTGGAAAGATACCTGGCGGGTTGGCAAGAAGGGGAAGATCCGTTGGCAGATTGAATAGTCTGCTCTGACCGTTTCCTGTTCAATTTCTTGCATCTGCGATCGTCCAGCAAGACACAAAAAGGGCAACCAATCGGCTGCCCTTTTTGTGTTTGTGGATTATTATTCTTATCTTAGTTCTTTGCTGCAGCAGTCTTGCGAGTTCCTTCAACAGCAGCTTTAGTCATACCGAACAGGGTCAATACGGCAGGAACCAGTTGGGCAACGATCAGCAGAGCACAGAAGCCGACAAACAACAGAACCAGGATGCCACTGTTATAGGTCTGGGTTGTGTCAACAGCGAAGGCAGGGACTGCGAACAGGATCAGGCTGAGTGTAGTGATGAT
>JASJGU010000089.1:0-6307 GCA_033791385.1 Desulfuromusa sp. | reverse complement strand
ATACTTAACTTGTATCAGAATATATGGGGAAATCAACTCTTCACAGCTGTGATTCAAAATAGTCTATGTAAGCTGGCGAATTGCCAATTCGTGGTACCCTGAAATCTCGAGGAAGGCACAGGAGACGTTGTTGCTATTTTAATATTTTCTGCATTTTCATGACTTAGCAGATGTGACCATCGTTATATGTTGCAGGAGAGCCCCTGTACTCCGCTCATCAAAAGTCCTGTCAAGACAGGCGAGCATATACCCATAGGAATTTTGAAGTGTGATGATCAGCGACTTGAAACGCAAGAAAATCTGACGGTAGCTGAATAAGACGCGCGGATCTCATTATTTGGGATCAAGATGTCGGATAAGCGGTCAAGGATGACCGCGACAGCGAACGCAGGGGAAGCTCCGCCGGAACCCGCGTGAGGCGGGTGACATAGTGAGCGAATCCTCTCGATCCAACCGGTTAAATTATAAAAAGGCACTTTCTCAATAAAGAAAGTGCCTTTTTCTTTTACAATCGTCAATATTTGGGGGTGGGAAAAATACCTATCGGGGAGAATCCATAGCCTGCACCTTCTTATCCATCAGAGCCAAAAGGCCGTCGTAACCCTCCTGACGAATAATTTCACCATAACTGGAGCGATAATTTCTGACCAGGCTGACCCCTTCTATGACCAGATCAAAAACCTGCCAGGTGCCCTCCCCATAAATCATTTTATACTGAACTGGGATTTCCAGTTCATCTGAAATGATCAGGGTATCAACAATCGCCTTGTCATCCTTAACTCTCTGCTTTAAATACTTAACCGTTCCGCCAGAATAATCTTCTACTCGGTCTAGATACGTTCGCTCAAGTATCCTGACAAACAGCGAGGAAAAGCGTTGCCGCTGTTCTTCCGTAGCCCCCTCCCAATAATCACCGAGCGTACGGCGAGACATTGACTGCACATCCAGATACTCCTGTACCCGCCCAATGATCTGAGTTTTTTTTTCTTCAACGCTCAACTCAGGTTGCTGCAAAACACCCAAAATAGAATCAACCATCTGCTCAACCCGTGCCTGCGGTTGTGGCAAGGCAAAGCTTGAAGCAGCAAGCAACAAAACAAACAAACCACTTAATATTATTTTTTTCATCATTAGAATCCAAACCAATCAATAGGATTTAATTCACCACCGTCAAACCATGGTCCTGGGAAGGTACTTGTATCATATGATTCTTCACCGACTAGTGCCTGGCGGCTCTGCACATAGGCCGCCCGAACAAATAAATAGGGGTCAAGAGAGTTACGGACAATCCCTTCATAGGTATCTCGATCCAGAGACAAACGATTCTCCGCATCAAGAAACTTCACAGCCACATATTCAGCGGTGGACAAATTTGCATATCTAAGGGGATCGGCAAAAGAATCGACAAAAACGCCGGTGACATCACGGACACTTGAAGGGCCTGCAATGGGTAAAACCAGATAAAAGCCGTGACCAACCCCATAATAACCAAGTGTCTGACCAAAATCTTCAACCGTTTTTGTGACTCCAGCGACAGATTCTGCAGGATCAAATAAACCGCCAATGCCAAAAGTCGTGTTAATGACAAGACGGTAAGTTTCGGTTCCAAAATCCCGAAATTTCAATTGCAACAGTGCATTTACAGCACGAATTGGTGCCGCCAGATTAGAGAAAAAATTACCAACTGAAACCCTTGCAGGTCGTGGTACAGCCTGACTATATCCCCTTGCAACCGGTTTAAGAAGATAAAAATAAAGCTTATCATTGACCCAGAAGGTTCCCCGGTTTAATGATTCAAGCGGGTCTGAAATCAGCTTTCCTGAACCCGCCGTGTTGTCATCCCCGAATGCGGCATCAAAGTCATCAGCAAGCACAGAACCGGCTAAAATGAAATATCCAGCAAACAACAACGTGAATACACGTAAAACAGGCAAAGGTTCCCCCGTATTTATATTAAATCTGCTTTTCCACCACAAATAAAAATGGTGCTTCTCCCCGATTGCTCACCCTCAGCTGTAAAACCTGAAAATTCGCACTGGATAACTCGGTAAAAAAATGAGTAACTGCTGTCCCTTCTTCAGTTCCCCCAGGATGACCGGGATAAACCACCACCGCCAGACGGCCACCTGCTGCCAGCAGAGAACAAGACTGTTCCAGCGCCAACACGGTCGATTCAGGACGGGTAACAGTATCCCGCTGACCTCCGGGAAGATAGCCCAAATTGGCAATAATCCCCTGCGGTGCGGCAGGGATGACTCTGGCCAACTCTGCGTGATTCATCTCCAGCAGGTCAATTCCGGGCTCACACTGCAAGGGTTGAATATCATGCCGCTGAAGTCTAACCTTGGCACCAACGGCAACCATCCTGTCGCGGGTGGCCACCAGCGCCTGTGGTTGGACATCGAATGCAACCACCTGCCCCATTTTTCCAACCAACTGAAATAACGCCAGTGTATCCTGCCCATTTCCAGCAGTCAAATCAACCACAAGATCGCCAGACTGTATAACTTCAGACAGCAGTTTCTGTCCCCATTCCACCACCCGGATCAAAGCATGCTTCACCGCTTTGAGACCTTCAACTTTGCTTCAATTAATTGTCGATGAGAGAGGCCGATCAGAGATCCCAATTGGCGCATCAGCGCTTCTTCATAATGATCCAACCGCCCATCGGCATAAACTAATTGCCAAACAGCTTCAATAATCCGTTCTTTTTCGAGCTGCGTGAAAGCCTTGTTAATCTCACGGGTAAACTGATGGAGATCATGACTGCTGGTGCGTGTTTCTTCCGCTAACGCCAACAATTCATCTAAAGACTCATCCGACACAGAAAAGTGTTTTTTCAATAAAGTCCCAAGCAGATCCTGTTCAGTCTGATGGAATTCACCGTCAGCATGGGCAACTTCCAGCAACAATACTGCCGCAGCCAATGGGATACGTTCTTCAAAAGCTGAATCAACTTGAACTGACGGTGCAGCAAAAACCTGTAATAATCTCTTTAACATCTATTTTCCATTCAATTTTTGTAACAGATGACACGTGCCTTTTCGAGGGTAATCATTCCTCCCTGCAACATCTTATCAAGCTGAGGGATAATACTTTCTATTTTCTCTTCAGTGTCGATAACTTCCATAACTAACGGTAAATCCTGCGACAATCGGAGCAGCTGGTCAGTATGCAGAACTGAGCGGGCTCCAAACCCGGCAACCCCTCTCAATACTGTCGCTCCAGCAAAACCTTCTTGACGAAACAACTCCAATAGTACTTTATACAATGGCTTGTTCTGATGACGATCTGACTCACCAATAAAAATTCGCATCAGGGTCTGTTCCCCTTCCAGACGATTCATCTAGAGCTCCTTTTATCAAGTCAATTGACGAGCAACCAACACTCCCAAGAGAGCGAACAATAAACATAACACGATATTTAATAAAACATTAACTCCTGCCTGCCAAAAACTGCCATCCTCCAACAGCCGCAGAGTTTCATAAGAAAATGTCGAAAATGTCGTAAAACCACCCATGAAACCTACGGCTAAACCCATCCGTATTTCAGGAGAAAAGAGGGTGCTACGCAGCCCAAAAACCATCAACAGACCAAGCAGAAAAGACCCAACAATATTGACAAACAGTGTGCCGTAAGGAAAATTGCGATCCACAAGTTGATAAACCCAGCCAGAAGCCAGATATCGTGCAACACAACCGAGCCCGCCAAAGATACCGATGTAAAACAGCTGCATATTTCTTTCCAAATAATAGGGTATTTACAAAAGCGGATTATTATCAATCAACAAGTCAGTAAGTGTCAAACAACATATCTCTTACAAGGTGACCTTTTACCAATTAGGAGTGGTTAGACGATTGACAAACTTAGACATATTCCGTAGCTTCTTGGGATCAGTTGTTATTATAAAATTAAAGGAACAAATACCGATGAAACAAATACTGCTACCAATTCTGCTCTGCCTGTTTTTAACCGCCTGCGGCCCCAAAATCAAACCACCAGAATCCGCAGAAAAATATTTCCAGGAAGGTGAACGCTATCTTGCAGACAATCTTTACGAAAAAGCTATCGAGTCCTGGGAAAAAGTGCGAGATACGTTCTATTCCCCTGAACTGAGCATGTTGGCTGAATTAAAAATTGCTGAAACCTATTACAGATCAAAACGATACGAAGAAGCGGCCATCGCCTTTGATGATTTTTTAAAACAACACCCCAATGATTTTCGTGCCGCGACAATTCTCTATCGCATGGGTCAAAGCTATTATCAACAAATACTCAGTCCAGACAGAGATCAAACCAGCACTAAAAAAGCATTACACGGCTTTCAACAGTTAGTCAGTCGTTTCCCAAACGATGCGCAGGCACAGGAAGCAGGAGATCAGATTCAACGTTGCAAAACCCGTCTGTCAGAGCATGAAGTTTATGTCGGGAAATTTTATTTAAAACGAGGTCAATACCAGCAAGCCATTATTCGTCTGGAAGGGATTTTTAAATCTTTTCCCGATTATTATTACCGTGATGAGGCCTATTTTTACCTCGGAAAAGCATATCTATTAACAGCACAGCTGGATAAAGCCAAAAACATTTTCAACCAGCTTTTTAAGGAATTTCCGGGAAGCAATTACACTGAGAAGGCTCAGAGTTTACTCTCCAAAGAAAGTTAAAAATAAAACTTCACAAGATCCCTAAAAATACAGAACCGGAACCAGTTTTCATGAAAAGGGTTCCGGTTTTTTTCATGGCCCTTATAAAATTACCAGAAATGATAATTTTATCCCTACCTCCATATTTTCCCTTGACTTGATTGATTGCAACATTATATAAGAAACGCTGTTCTTTTAATGTCGATTTAATGACGATTCTGGTGGCTTTTTCACTTACCAAGAAAAGTACTTAACTCCTTGATATTAAAAATTAAAAATGTTTTTTAGAGTTTCAAAAAGCTATTTCTATCTGCTGTTTTAACAGCGCAATCAAAGCGATGTAATGAGTATCGCTGGATCATTCACAGGAGGAGAGAGAATGTCCGATTACGGAACACTTCAAGATCGTGTGCGTCGCAAGTCACTTCTAAACAAAGTGGTATCTGCAGAAGACTGCATCAAGCACTTCAAATCCGGCCAGAACCTTCTCTGGTCGGGTTTCACCCCGGCTGGCTATCCCAAAGCGGTGCCTATCGCTCTAGCGGATCATGTAGAAGCCAACAATCTGCAAGGCAAGTTAAAATTCAACCTGTTCATCGGTGCTTCAGTTGGAGCCGAAACTGAAGATCGCTGGGCAACCCTTGACATGATCGATCGTCGCTGGCCTTACCAGACCGGAAAAAATATTGCCAAAGGGATCAATACAGGTAAAATTCGCATGGGCGACAAACACCTTGGCCTGTTTGCCCAGGACATCAGCTACGGCTTCTACACTGAAAATGGCCGCTATGATGTTGGTATCATCGAAGTCTCCGCCATCACCGAAGATTGTGGTCTGGCCCTGACTTCCTCCTGCGGAATCGTTGCCGAAGCCATCAATCTCTGCGACAAGATCATCATCGAGGTTAACACCGGACAGCCCTCCTTCGAGGGTTTGCACGACATTCACATGCAGCAAAAGCCACCGAATCGGGCACCGTTCCTGATCACTGAGGCTCATACACGCATTGGTACTCCTTATGTTCCTTGCGACCCGGACAAGATCATCGCAATTGTTGAATCCAAGCATCGCGACAAGGGTCGTGCCTTTGCGGGCCAAGATGACACTTCCGAC
Organism: Desulfuromusa sp.; assembly: GCA_033791385.1. Taxonomy (GTDB): domain Bacteria; phylum Desulfobacterota; class Desulfuromonadia; order Desulfuromonadales; family Geopsychrobacteraceae; genus Desulfuromusa. Next base: position 550 of record JASJGU010000089.1, on the reverse strand, counting down.
GCAATTGCTGGCCACCTCATGGAATTTTTTGCTCACGAAGTAAAAATGGGTCGTCTGCCAGAGAACCTGCTGCCATTACAGTCTGGTGTTGGTTCCATCGCTAACGCTGTTGTTGGTGGCCTTGCCAATGGTCCATTCACTAACCTCAGCGTCTTCACCGAGGTTCTCCAAGACACCATGCTCGACTTCTTTGACTCCGGCAAATTGAACTTCGCATCAGCCTGCTCACTGTCACTGTCAGAAGATCCTGGGTTCCCACGCTTCTTCGAAAACTGGGACAAGTACTTCGGTAAGTGTGTTCTGCGCCCACTGTCGATTTCCAACGCCCCTGAGCCGATCCGGCGTCTCGGTTGTATTGCAATGAACACCCCGGTCGAGTTTGACATCTACGCCCACGCTAACTCAACGCTGGTTGGCGGCACCCGGATGATCAACGGTCTCGGTGGTTCCGGTGACTACCTGCGGAACGGTTATCTGAAGATCATGCACAGCCCGTCGACCCGTCCGAGCAAAACCGATCCACACGGCATCACTTGTGTGGTTCCAAAAG
>JASJGU010000088.1:0-2882 GCA_033791385.1 Desulfuromusa sp. | reverse complement strand
GGCCAGAGCCTGAGAACCGAGTGCCCAAAACATCATCAGGGACACTAGGATAAGCAACCGGGTCGTTCTCATCAACCATCTCCTTTTTCAAAAGGCCTTCAGAAAAAACAACATTCCTTAAAACGGTGTAGCAGAACCGCGGCAGAGAGTGAGCGAACCCTCGACCAATTAAGAAATATCAGTAGCTGAAACTGCGAATCGTACTAAATTCGCAACTATTCTTTAGACGGTCAACAATTGTCGACTGTCTAGCTATTCAAATCTAATGCTGGGATGATCTTGCTAAGGTCTTCGGCAACAAATCAGAGATAGGCAGTTGTCCTCAACAAAAACCTCTCTATACCCCAGATACATTCAACTCATGTCGGGCACAGGTCGATGGTGACCCGCAGCACCATATCTGTCCTTTTATATATTGAATTATACAAATTCAACACAAGTTAGCGGACAAAACATCGCCGCGCAGAATACACTCAAACAGCCTCTATCGCAACAAAAAAAGCCCGATTCCCACTATTTATTGGGGATTTAGAGTGAGTCGACAACCTTAAAGACTCAGTGCTAGAGAATTTCATTTACTCGGCATAAAAAAAGGGCGAACCCGATTGGGTTCGCCCTTTTTCAAAACAACTTAAAAGTCGTTATTACTTCGCCAGCAGTTGAAGAACCTGCTCGGTGAAGGGGTTAGCAAAGAGGATGATCATGGCAACAACGAAAACGTAGATAGCCAGAGACTCGACCATTGCCAGACCGATCATCATGGTGGTCAGGATTTTACCGGAAGCGCCTGGGTTACGAGCAACACCTTCACAAGCAGCTTTGATAGCCATACCTTGACCAATACCAGTACCGACAGTACCAAGACCCATACCGAGACCAGCAGCAACCATACACCAAGCAAAAAATTCCATTGTTTTACTCCTTCTGTTTTCTTGTTTTATTGTTCCTATTCAATATAGGACTTTTTTTCGCACCTGCGAAAATGAAACTATTTAACAGCCTGACATCAGGCTGAAATATTTTAGTGAGCTTCTTCCAGCGCGCCAGCGATGTAAATCATTGCCAGCAGGGTAAAAACGAAGGTCTGGATGAAAGCAACCAGAATACCCATAAACATCATCGGAATCGGCAGGAACAGCGGAACAAGCATCAAGAAGATCATCAGAACGATCTCATGACCCCACATGTTACCGAAAAGACGCAGTGTCAGGGAGAGCGGGCGAGCCAGGTGACCGATAATTTCGATAAAAAAAATCAACGGCGCCAACCACCAGATCGGGCCCATAAAGTGCTTGAGGTAAGCACCACCATGCTTCTTAAAGCCAACCGCATGCGTCATGACGAAAACAGTCAGCGCCAAAGCCGCATTAGTATTCAAGTTAGCGGTCGGCGGATAGAAGCCGGGGATCAGCGCGATTAGGTTTGACACCAGAATAAACAGTGCAAAGGTCGCGATCAGCGGAAAGTAAGCCTTCCCTTCTTCGCCCATCGTCTCTTCGAGCAGACCCTCAATTCCAGTGACGATAACTTCCATCAGATTCTGGATACCGGTCGGCACGAGCGACGCGCCGCGGGTTGCAAAAAAAGCCACAACGATCAAAATACCCATGACCAGCCAAGTGTAGGTCACATGATCGCCAATGTGCATATGCAGTTGTTGTTCGATCCACTGCAGGAATAAAAACGGGTGAGTCATGGTTTAGCTCTCCTATCTATCTCAAACTTTAATAAAGGCGCTTAACTGTTGTAATCATCACGTTCAGGACAACGACTGACAAACCGACAACCAATGCCAGTGGATGAACTCCACCCCGAACGAGTAATAAATAAATTGCGCTGGCAACGAAAATCAAACGGAAGAAGTAATTGCGCTTGAACCCTTTTGCCGAATGGAGCTGCGGATCATTAATCACCGCCGTCAACGAACGACCAAGCCAGCGATAGTTGATGATAACCAGGACACCACCAGCCAGCACACCATATGTTACCGGGGGTGATTGCCAGAATAGACTGAGCAGAACCAGAACGATCAGTATTATCCAGTTGCGCAGCGCCATCTTGGCCAGCAGCTGATCATCCTTCTGTGTCACGAGCCTTTTCCGCCTGCCGCTCTTCCCGTTTTTGACGTCTTAATTCCCGAGCCGTAAGGATATAAACATTACGGAAGCCAGAAATAATACCAATCGCCAGAAAAACCAGCGTGAACCAAGGGCGAGTATCCAACCATTGATCCAGATAATACCCCATGGCCAGACCGATAAAGGTCGCTGCAACCATGGAGATCCCGACGCCTGAGAGAAAGCCGATCGATTTAAATAATTCGCGTCTATTTTCTTTAGTATCGGTCATCAGTTGTCTGTATACAGCATACACACTGCTGCCATAAAAAGCGGACTTTAAATACCATAGCCCCCCCCCTAAGTCAACCGCTTAATAGCGGCATTTGGCCAGAGTAAAGCCTGTCTCACACTACATTATTGTTAAAGTGCAGCGAACGATTTCTCTGCAGCCTCAATCGTTTTATCGAGATCTTCAGTGGAATGTGCAACGCTCATAAATCCAGCTTCGAACTGTGAAGGAGCCAGATTTATTCCACAATCGAGCATATTACGGAAAAACTTGCTGAAGGTTTCGGTATCACTCAACAACGCGTCATCAAAAGAGGTAACTGGCCCATCTTGGAAGAAAGTACAGAACATACCACCAACACGCTGCCAACAGGTCGAAACGGAACTGTTCCCGGCAACCTGCAGCAAACCTTTCTCAAGATAAGCAGCTTTTTCTTCAATCTGCTGATAAAAACCTTCCGCCTTGATCAGGTTCAGCGTCGCGATACCAGCGCTCATCGCGAGCGGATTCCCCGAGAGGGTTCCTGCTTGATA
>JASJGU010000087.1:0-7843 GCA_033791385.1 Desulfuromusa sp. | reverse complement strand
TTTCGTTTTTAAATTGAGGTGGACACGCAAGTTCGCATCGCCGCCGGTTATCATGAACGTTAGGTGCAAAGGAGAATCAAATGAGTCGCATCCTTATAATTCAAATCTTTTTGCTTGTCTTCTTAATCACAACAGCAAACGCCGAAATTGTAGAGTCATGGATCTGCCAAGAGAATTCAAATGGTGACTGGTCTAAAATTATTGTGGCAGCAAAGGTAAATAACGGAAGAGAAGATGGTGTAGTTGAAATGTCTGGAGTAAAAAATATATCTAACTTTGACATGAAAAGCATTAATAGGCGATGGAAGTTTGGAGCTTCTTATGAATACTCCTTTGTAATTAAACCCGACGGCGAGGCTATGTACTATGATTATTCTAAAGTATCTAAAGTAAAGCCTCAAATAAGTTTGTTCTGTAAGCAAAAAGAGCTTGCCAAAAAAAAAGTACCTAGCAAAAAAATCAACCGGACGGTAAATACGTCTGAGCAAAATTGAAAAGCAAAATGTCTAAATTTCGATGAAGATCGAACTTTCGCGGCGCCAAAGGTTATCATGAACAGAGATTTCAGCAATTTATCGAAAGGGCCCTTTTGATACGGACATTCAAGACAATCTGGGTCGGAATTACTATGTGATTCCGGCCGGTAGGCTGTTGGGCTGGTTGATCAGGTGGCAGTTTTGGTGGAGTTGGGATCTGAAACGGACATTTTGGAAGATTGAGTGTCGATCAGGTTGATACCTTTGAGAAAACCATCCAACCAGTCACACCTTCTAAGTTTTGAAAACGCTTCGGCTGGCTTACACACTGGGCTCGATTCAATCATCCTGATTTATGGATTGAAACTATTTCTATAAGTGAAGATACTATTATCGCATTCGCAAACCCATGTTCGGACTTTTCAGTGGCTGCATTGGGGGATAAAAGACCGCTCCGCTGGCAAAGCGTACGTCCTCGACAGAATAAAAAGCATTGGGGCTGTATTCCTTAATTACGGAGACAACCTTAGCAAGCTGTCGACGCTTGATCAGAGTAAAAATAACCTTGACCTCTCCATCCTCACCTTGGCCGTCAACGCTGGTAACCCCATAACCCGATGCGCGCAAACTGCTGGCGAGTTTCGGGGCCTCAAAACGGGTGATGACCCGGATGATCAGTCTACCGAAAGCGATCCGTTCCTCAAGGACGATACCGACAAAATTGCCTGCGGCGAAACCGAAAGAAAACGCGACATAGGTCTGCCAATCTCCCAGGTTTTGCATCACTTTGCTGATGGCCAGAATCCAGATCAACGCCTCAATGAAACCGAGAAACGCAGACCAGTACTTCAAACCTTTTGAAACAAATATGATTCGCAAAGTGCCGACGCTGACATCCAATATTCGAGCAAAGAAAATCAGAAACAGCAATAGCAGTTGATCGGCGATGGCTGACGTAGCCACAGAAACTTCGAGCATTGGAAAACCCCCTTTGATAATCCGAAAACCTCTACAGGATTGACGTCGTCAGTTCAGGGTTACTGGGGATATGGCGATAAAAAGGGGTTGCTTTTTATGCTTCGTCTTGCGCATTTCCGAGGTTGTATCAATCCATGTGACTGCGCTGTTTACTCCTGTTTTTCCGGACTGTCAACAAAAAATCGATTCGCCCCAAAAGGGATCTGTCGAGAAAGTTCTTTGTCTTGTTGGACGGGCGCCTCCTCGCGACTTATGGTCTGAGGCTAGAGCTTGTCAAGCAGCAATGAAGCAAAGCTGAGGACAAAAAAGAACCCGCACATGTCGGTCACGGTTGTTAACAGCGGACTTGAAACCAGCGCCGGGTCGAGTTTGGCCCGTTTCAACAGCAAGGGGATCAATCCGCCGAGAGAAACAGCGACGATGGTGTTAACCGCCAGTGCGCCGCCGACCACCAGACCCAGAAAGGGATTGCCTTTCCAGACATAGGCAACACCACCAAGCAGGAGACCTAATGCCAGACCGTTGATAACACCCAGGCTTGCCTCCTTACCCAGAACCCGGAAAATTTCTTTGGGGCGTACCAGCCCCAGAGACAGCTCACGCATACTAACCGCCACCGCTTGGTTTCCGGAACAACCACTCATATCGCTGACCATAGGCAGGAACACCGCCAGGGCAATGACTGCAGCGAGGGTATCTTGATAAAATGCGATGACACTAGCGGCGGCAATGTTTAGAACGATATTCAGCGACAGCCAGGAGAGTCGCCGCCCCGAGCGGGAGAGCAACGGCATGGAGCGGAACTCTTCGCCGCCGATGATGCCGGACAGGCCGAGAAACTGCTGGGTACTCTGTTTCTGATTCGCTTCCTCGACCGCCTCGGGCAAGACGATGCCAAGTAATTTCGCATTGGCATCAACCACCGGGACACCGAACAGGCTGTGCTCTTCAAAGAAATTGCGCAGATCGTCCAGCGAGGCATCAACGCTGACTTTGTAGGGGGTGCTGATCATCAGACTGCCGAGCTTCTCCGTGCGGCGCGGGAAAAGCAGATCGCGCATCCTCAGCACACCCTGCAACCGGTTTTCATCATCGGTGACATACAGGTATTGGACATCATAATCAGCGTACTCTTCGCGATTAGTCTGTAGATCATCCAAGACATCCTGCACTCGTTGGTCAGCACGGAAATCCAAGTATTCAGAGAGCATCAGGCCGCCGGCGGTATCCGGAGCATAGGTCAAAAACTGGCGAGCTTCTTCGGCCTCCTCCGGATCCATCTGTTCGATGATGGCGTTTGCGTCATCCTCATCAAGTTCGCCGAGCAGGTCGGCAATATGATCGCTGTCCAGCTCTTCCAGAATGGCGGCAGCCTGCTCCGGTGAGAGCTCTTCGATCATGTCTGCAGCCTGGGTGTCAGAAATGTCTTCGATGACCTCAGCCGCGTCTTCCGGTTCGAGCAGGGTCAGCAGGCGACTTTGCTCCGTAGCGCTCAGGCGGGAGACAGCCAATGCCGTATCGGCAGGATTGATACTGTTCAGAAAAGCATTGATCTGCTCCGGGTCATCTGCCCCGATCAATTCCGATAACTGTTCCCATGGTTTTTTCAATTCCAGATTCTGCATAAATTATCCACATATGAGTAGGTGTTTAATTAGGTCTCAACCGAAAGACAGTACCGTATAAATCCAGTCCGAGTGCTGTTTTCTACCGTAGTGCCAAGAGCGAAACCGGCCACCTCGTCCTCCATCTCTGCAACGATACAGAGGTCACTGTCAGAATTGAAACGAGTAGTGATTTCTTATTCTTCCCAGGTGCGGTACATGCTGGAAGAATATTCTGAGGTGAAAAGCTGTTCTCCTAGGTGAAATACCGCATCCAGGTTTTCAATGGTCATGACACGAATCACAAGGTCTTCAGGGGAAAGTTTTTTGCTCATATATCACCGTCATGAGGGTTGAGTCTACATAACATAAAAAATCGTTTCCGGAGGCTGTGGTCAGCAGAGATACATTTCGTACCTAAACTATGAAACGTAGCCCTAGAGGAAGGGGTTAAAACCCGTAGAGGCTTGGCAGAACCCAAGAGAGTGTTGCCCATAGAATCAGAACCAAAGGAATCCCAATCCGCAGAAAATCATTAAAGGTATATTCCCCCGCGTTCATAACCAAGAGATTCGTTTTATAGGCCATCGGCGTAGCAAAACTCATATTCGCCCCGAACAGCACCGCCAGCACAAATGGCTCAGCAGGCTGCCCCATCTGGGTTGCTATGGAAATGGCGATAGGAGTCCCCATGACGGCCGTGGCATTATTTGAGACGGTGTTGGTTAGAACTGCCATCAGCAGCATAAGCCCACTGAGCATGAAAGCTGGTGAGGCGTCCCCCCCAACAGTCAGGAACAATTGTGCCAGATATTCAGCCCCTCCTGTTTTCAGCAGTGCCGATCCAAGGGCCAAACTGGACACAACAATCATGATGACCTGCGTGCTTAATGCTTTGGTGGCGTCTCGCCATCCCAAACAACCAAATATAATCATGATCAGGGCACCGCATGAGGCACTGATTGCAATTGGTAAAAAACCAAAAGCTGTGGTGAAAATAATTGCCAGCATGATGCCGAGGGCCAGGGGAGCTTTTTTGGTGAAGGGCAGGTCCATAGTGGCATCGAGCACCAGAATATCTTTTTCTTTTTTCAGGTCGGCAATCTGTGCACGTGGGCCTTGGGCCAGAAGGATGTCCCCGACCTGAAGACGGGTATCGTTTATAGAGTCGAACCCCTTCTTTAGTTGCCTCCCTGCTCTGTGAATGGCCAGAATAATTATCCCATAGCGTTCAGCAAAGCGGATTCCACCTAAAGTTCTCCCTTGTAGATGTGAGCCTTGAACAACAGCTATTTCGGCGACCTGTTGGTCTTCTGCCTTTAGCGGGTGGTCATCATCGATCGGTTTCCCCAGAGTTTCATCCTGGTAAAGTGTTCCGTCCAATAAATTTTCAATTTCTTTGAGGCGTTCCGGGGTGTCACGAATGATCAGTTGATCTCCACTCTTCAAAACCACGCTGGGAAGAGGCATCGTGAAGTTGTCAGTACCACGCCTAATACCTTTAATCTTCATCCCCCCGTCAACCTTTTTGATCACCTCTGCAAGTGTTTTTCCGATGCTGGAGCTTTCTTCCAAAATCGCCAGGTGTGCGGTGAAGATTCTCGGGGATGTGTCTGCCAGGGCAAGTTTCCGTTCTGGCATGATCCGCGGAACAATTAACCAGAGGTAGCTAATTCCGATTCCCGCAGCAATTGCACCAGGAATAAGAAAATCAAACATTTCCAGACGCCTGACTCCCATATCTGCTGCAACGGACACGACCAATAGATTTGTCGAAGTCCCTATGGTGGTACAAGTCCCACCCAGTAAAGTTGCAAAACCCATCGGCATGAGGACAGAGGAGGCCTTAACTTTGGTCCGAATAGAGACGCTGATCAAAATCGGAAGAAGCAACACAACAATAGGAACATTATTGACGAAGGCACTCATAAAAGCGGCAACAAGGAGTGTGAGCAACAGAGAAATGCTCGGGCTTATTTTCCATAAACGGGCAAGCCCTCTGCCAACGGGCTCAAGTCCCCCTGTGCGAACAATTCCCTGACCGGCGACCATCAGGGCACAAACCGCCACCAGTGCTTCGTGACCGAATCCCTGAAAAAAATCCACAGCGTGCAGGACCTTGCCATCTGACTGAAATGGATATATTTCGAAACCAACGGTCAGCAAAATCAAGATGGCAAAGCTTGAAGTTTCAAGTGGAAGTTTTTTTCGGGTAAAGAGAATCAGTGCAAAAACCGCAAGGGTAAGCACTGCTATGGCATGATGGTTCGGAGGAAGAGGAAGGCTGATCATCTAGAGCTCCATGGTTGTTAACAGAGAATGTGGCGGTTCTTGATTACACTGACTTTATGACCACCATGGTAATATCATCGAGCTGTGGAGATGTTTTACGAAAGTCGGTAACCTCCTCCATAATAGCTGTACAGATTTCGGTTGAGGTTGTCATAGAATATTTTTCCAACAGCGAGCAGAGCCGCTCCGTGCCAAACAATTCACCTTCTGGGCTTCTCGTCTCCCAGACACCATCCGTACCGATCAGCAGGATATCGCCTGAAGCCATGCTCAGCGGAGGATTAACATCGAAGTCGGTCTCTTCAAAAATGCCCAGAGGTATGCCGGAGCAGGGAAGCGATATGGTCGTTTGCTTGCTGCGAGAATAATAGAATGTTGGTCCGTGCCCGGCAGATATCCAATGACAGGTCCGCGCCTGACTGTCTAATAGCGAATAGAAAAAGGTGACGAAATAATCATCCCTGGTATCCCTGACCAAGTGTTGATTCAGGGTTTTCAGTAGTGCTACCAGGTCATCGGATCCATCCTGGCTGACTTGAGAGCGTAGAATGCCACGGGCAGTGGCCATTAACAACGCCGCACCAATACCATGGCCGGAAACATCACCGATGGCTAGTCCCATATGGCCAGTATCTATCTCTATAAAATCATAATAATCTCCGCCAGTTTCATCGCAGTAAAGACTTTTACCGTGAATATCAAAGCCGGCAAGTTGTGGTGATGTTGACGGTAGTAAATGTTGCTGAACTTCTCGTGCCAACGCCAGAGACTGTTTCATTTGATTCCGCTCTAAAAGGCTGACGCCCATATTGTTGAATGCTTTGCCAAGATACTCTAGTTCATCTCTGGTATTGATGTCGACGCGAACACCGAAATTGCCCTCGCTTAAATCCTTGGCCGCATCAGCAAGCTCTAGAACTGGTCGGGTCACAGCCCGTGAGCGAAAAACCGCCAGCACTGACACGACGGCCGCAACGATCAACAGCATCAGGGCGCTGAACTTTAAAGTTGTCAAGACCTGCTCCTGGGCATAGGCTTCCGCCTTGCTTGCCTGGGCAACGACCTGTTGGTAGGGAAGGCTGATTAAGGGGAATGGGCGCCCCGGCTCTCTTCTACCGTAGGCCCATAAATAGTTTTCTCCCAGATAGCGAACCTTACGGACCCCGGAGCGACCATTTTGCAGATCTTCAAAAATCGGGCTTAGTTGCTCTGGCTCATCTGCCTGTAAGAATTGTCGCTGGACTGGCATCTTCCAATTGCCAAATAGAGCGTGCTGCTCCTCCCGGTAGACGATTTCCAGCTTTTCCTTGGGTTCTGGCTCTTCCGCATGAAAAAACAGAATCATCGATTCTGACACATCCCTCCAGGAATCGGGTATCGTCCAATCACTGAACAGCCAGCGGTAAATAACATCGATTGCCGTGACTCCTGCGAAACTCCCGTCAGGGGAGTGAACCGGCATCGCCATCGTCAGGATCAGGGTGTGGGTTGAAAGGTCGGTGATCACCCGTGAAATCGGAGCATCCGCCGATCTTGCAGCTAGATACCACTCTCGCTGACGAGGATCATATTCCGAAGGGTAGCCGCCTTTGCCCGGGAAACTGGTGTGAATTCCTTTGTCTAGGGCTGTGTATTGCCACAAAAAAAGATCTGGTCGGATATCGTGTACCAATCGGTAAGTCTCCGGCATAGTTGCCAATTTCCCAAGGTCATCAGCAACAGCCTGCCGTTCGATTCCTTTGGTGAGAAAAACCACCTGTTGCTGATAAGTGACTGGTATTGCCTGCAGATCTCCATCCTGGTCCGGACGAAAATGTTTTGTCGAAGGGGTGAGCCCTTCAGGGCGAGAGGCGTGATGATCGAAATCTTCTGAAAAGTAGATTGGTAAATTTGTTTTTGAGGGGCTGGCAAGAAGACGCTCGACTTCCCGCGCCTGAAGCTGGAGTGCCAGGAGAATCTGAGTTTCATCCCGTTTGAGAATCTGTCCATATTCATCGACCAGTGTATGCAGCAGGGTGAAGGCGTTCTTCTGAAGCTGTTCGCGGGTATCGCTGGTCAGGTCGTGGCTCAACCGCAGGGCTGAATAACTGTGGAATATAGTGCTGAGAATCAGCGGCACGAGGGTAATCAGGAGCAGCAGAATTAGAAGTCTGGTACGTATTTTCATCAAAACCTCCAAGCCGTTCATGGATCAATTCCATGAACGGATATCCTTGGATTATACCATTCGTATTTCAAAAAAGGCCCAATCTGTTATTCCACAGCCGGGTTGTCTTGCGCATTGAGCTTGAATAGAGCCCTGCATCGTTCTATTAAACATTTCGCCGCAGCGCTACAATTCGTTCTTCAAGTGGTGGGTGGGTCATAAAAAAAGGCTCTGTTCGCGTTTATAGTTGATTTCTAAAATGGTGCGATCTGTATCTATAGCACCGCATTTCAGGAGATAATTTATGATCATAGGTTACAAAATAATAGTTAATGCGCTTGAAGGAG
>JASJGU010000086.1:0-3562 GCA_033791385.1 Desulfuromusa sp. | reverse complement strand
ACGCCCTCGCTATTCATAATTGGCGCGACCAAGAAGACATCGCCAAAATAATATTGGTCATCAATGTGCCAGCAGGTGGGATCATCTTCATGATAAAAGACCAGCGCTTGAAGCATGGGTAGACCTGTTGCGATGACATTTTTCCCCTGTTCAACAAGATAGGGAATGAGCGCATAGCGCAGTTTCCACCATTCCCTCACCACATCCGCGATTGCTGGGTATTCATACGGTTCGCGCGGAGAGGTGCCATGATAACGAAAATGGGAGGTGAACACGCCAAATTGCGTCCAACGTACATACAAATCATCGTCAGGCCAACTGTTCATAAAATCTGGTACGCCATGAAAGCCAGGTACATCATGGCTCCAAAAAGCAAAACCAGATAGTCCAAGGTGCAGCCCTCCGCGAAGAGAGCCAGCTAATCCATCCCAAGTAGCGGCACAATCGCCACCCCAATGCACCGGATAACGCTGGGAGCCTGCCCAACTAGCTCTAGACCAAATAATCCCTTCACCCGTAACCTGTTCAGTAACTTCATAAGCTGCTTTTTGATACAGTAAGGCGTAAAGGTTGTGTAACTTGGCAGCAGGCATTTGATATTCAGCATTAAAATGGACACTCTCACCGAAGTCAGTCTTGATGTTTGCTACTCCCATTTTTAGCAGTCGTTCCAACAATCCTTGATACCACGCAACTGCTTGGGGATTTGAAAAATCAATCCTCCCTCCAACCACCTGCGCTGAAAAATCGGAGGAAACATCTCCGTTCTGAGTCGGATTGGGAACCACAAAACCTTTGGCAACGGCCATTTCAAACAACTTATTCCCTTCCCCCAAATAAGGCATCTGCCATAATGAAATGCGATAGCCGTCTTCCAACATCTCATGGATAAATGATTCAGGTTCAGCGAAACGCTCCGGGCTAAATTCCCACTCACATACCCAATCTTTAGCAAACCAGCCCGTATCAAGATGCAAAACATCGCACGGAAAGTTTCCCTCCCGCAGTTTACGAGCTACAGAACGCACTTCATCCTCAGAGAAATAGGTCATGCGGCTCATCCAGGTACCATAGCTCCAGACTGGCACATCGCGCGGAAAGCCAGTTAAACTGCGATAGTTGTATACGACTCGCTCGACTGAGCCCCCACCAATGACAAATAGGTCCAATTCTGGTTCTTCAACCAAACCCTGTGCAGCTCGGGTGGAAATATCAGCCAACGAAAGCCGCATATGTGCCGAACTATGAATAAACAACCCATAAGGTCGGCTTGATACATAAAAAGGAATGTTCTTGTAAGCACGTCGGCTGTTCACCCCTAACCCGTCCGTATTCTCCAGAACAAAGGTGCGCCCCGACAGATCGAGGCGATCAAAACGTTCGCCAGTGCCTACAAATTTCTCGTTGGGCTGTGCGTAGAAAGAGAAAATTGTCCGGTGGGGAATCCCTGCCCGTTCCACAAAGGCCATACCCATCGAATCATGTCTTTGTGGAAAGAATTGATCATAGGCCATTAACGGGACCTTTGTTTTTCCATCTGGGAATAATTCAATATCTAATGTTTCGTCGGGGGGAGGCTGAAGATCACTCCATTCTCTGATGGGAGCTTCGCCTAAATTAATCCGCACCCGTACTAGCTTACGGGAATCCAAAATAACCCAGCCGCTGTCCGTTTTTTGCACTACCAATGGCGTAATACAGAGGGAGTCGCCTAATTCTAGCATGGGGCTGGCATCCCCAAACGTTTCGCCTATAAAAGAGATAGACAGGCGCAAAACATCATTATCATAAGCACGTATTCGCAATTTGAATTCTCTACGAGGAACCGCCAAATCGGCCTCAACAGATAATCCCGGTTTCTGAGCCTGAAAGGGAATGGTTATAAAAACATCCCCATTTGATGCGGTATCGATTTTGGTAGGCCGACAAGCCCGCCATAAGATGTCGTTCGCTGCTTCCTGCGAGTCCAGATCGAGCATGTCAACCATAAAATCATTGGCTTGTTTCATTATCCTTTAACCGCCCCCCCCGTCATACCAGAAACGATATACCGTTGCCCAAGCAAATAGACGGCTAGTACAGGCAATATTGTTAAAACGATATCGGCTGAAACCAAATTCCAGCTTGCTTCATACATGCCAAAAAAGTTGTACACGGCTAATGTCATCGGCCACTTGTCAGAGCTGTTTAGGAAATACAAAGGCAACATAAACTCGTTCCAAATGGACAAGAAACTGAGAATGGCTGCTGTAACCCAGGCTGGGGTCAACAGTGGGAATATAATGGAAAAGAAGAATCTGACTGGGCCGCATCCATCAATAATTGCTGCTTCATCAAGCTCTCTTGGAATTGTCTCTACAAAAGCATAGATAATAAAAATGCTTAAAGGAAGTTGGATAGCTGCGTAAAGTAGGATAATGCCAAGCTGGGTATTAATCAGATGAGTCTCCTGCATTACTTTAGTCAGCGTGACATAATTTAAGGGCATCGCAATACCCATGATGATAAAGAAATAAAGAAAACGATTGAGTCTTGACCGATTCCGCGAAAGCACAAAAGCGGCCGTCGTCGCAAACAGAACCACAAGTAAGGTTGCACCAGTGGCATAAAGCATACTGTTAAAAAATGCGATCCCTAACTTTCCTTGATCAATTACTGTTGAATAGTTTTCCCAATGGAGCGTAGTCGGGAGTTCAATGCCCATAGATTTGGCTTGAACTTCATCTTTTAATGAATTTGTGATCACCAGATAGATAGGAATAAACACCACCAAACTAACCACGATTGCTATCAAGTTGTTGGTGAACCTTTTTGTTTTTTTTGTTTTCATGATTTGATTACACTTTTTGAGCTATCGTTTGAATAGATGTCGAATGAATGCAAGCCTGTTACGACTAATCTGTTTCTTCCCTGTGCATGAGTCGAATTACAAAAAATCCTAAGAAGGTCATGATGACAAATAACAACGTAGAGAGCGCGGTACTGATACCATAACGACCTTTTGAAAATTCTTTAAACACCACTGTATAGACAGTTTCGGTAGCGTAACCTGGGCCACCGTTGGTGAGCACATACACAATATCGAAAATCTTCAATCCATATAACAAGTTCAAAACAATGACGACGGTAAGGGCTGGCATGAGCAATGGAATTGTGATTGTCCTTAATTCATCCCAAGCTCTGGCACCATCGATTTTTGCAGCCTCATAATATTCTCTAGGAATCGCTTCAAGTCCGGCGATAAGGATCACCATGATGTAGCCTATGCCTTTCCACGTATCTACAAAGATTACTGAATAGAGTGCTATTTTGGGGTTTGTTAACCAGCTTTGCGCGAGAAAGTCCAATCCTATGGAAGAAAGAAACACGTTTAGTACACCTGTCGAAGGATGTAAGATAGATTTAAAAACAATGCCGACTACAATCATTGGGACGATTGCCGGTAGATAAATTATCATCCGATGTACATTGGTGAATCTTCTGACGCCACTGGTCAACAATATAGCCAATAACAAAGCAACGGCCGTTTTCAAAAGGATGGTGATTACGGTGAAAATCAGCG
>JASJGU010000085.1:0-3171 GCA_033791385.1 Desulfuromusa sp. | reverse complement strand
TTTGCCGTTTTATTTGTACATGCCCTATTTGTTTACCCGGCGATACTTTCATTATTCGGTCGCCTGAGCCCCATCAAATTTCTTTTAAAATTGAAAGCCCTCGCTTTATTCGCTTTCACGACCGCATCCAGCAATGCCACCATTCCAGTGACACTGGAAACGGTAGAAAAGAGAATTGGGGTCAGTAATAAAATTGCTTCATTCACAGTACCATTGGGTGCAACCATCAACATGGATGGCACCGCCATTATGCAGGGCATTGCCACAGGGTTTATTGCCCAGTATTACGGCATTGACCTGACTATGAGCCAGTACCTTATGGTGGTTGTAATGGTCATACTCGCCTCAATTGGTACGGCCGGGGTCCCGAGCGTTGGACTAGTGGTGCTGGCGGGAGTCTTAAGCCAGGTTGGTTTACCCGCTGAAGGCATCGCGCTGATACTGGGTGTTGACCGTTTGCTCGATATGACCCGGACCGTGGTAAATATCACCGGTGATTCCATGGTCACGACCATTGTGGCTAAAAGTGAGGGTGAATTGGATCTTGATGTCTTTAATGATCCGCGGGCCGGGTTTGAGTTTGAAGGGCAGGCCGCGAGCAGTTAAATCGAGGTTTTTGATCAGGGTTTACGGTCTCCCACAAACAATCGCACCGCACATCCATTGACGCTGTGCAAGATGGACACAATCGCGTCGCACATCCATGTGCTCACTCGCGATATACCGTTCATCCTGAACATAAACGCCCCCCTTCGATTGCCTTGCGCACCGGTGCGAATGATTTTCGGTGAATGGGGCAGGGTCCGAGAGCCTTGAGGCGTTCCAGATGAAGGGCAGTAGGGTAGCCCTTATGCCGGTCAAAGCCGTAATCAGGATATAGGCTGTGCATGGATAGCATCAGACGGTCCCGATAAACCTTTGCTAGTACTGAGGCGGCTGAGATAGACGCTATTAGCGCGTCACCACCCACCACGGTTCTGACCTCACATGACAATGGCGGTGCGCGGTTTCCATCAATCAGGGCGCGATGGGGAGCGGGCTTGAGATTTTCGACCGCCCTTTGCATTCCGTTCATGGTGGCTTGCAGAATATTAACCCGGTCGATCTCTTCAATTTCAACAAACTCCACTGCAAAAGCAATTGCCTGGCGTTCAATTTGAGGCACCAGTTGTTCACGCTTTAAGGCGGTCAGGCGTTTTGAGTCATCCAGCATTTCGAGATCATAATTCGCAGGAAGTATGACTGCCGCAACCACCACCGGCCCAGCCAAGGGTCCACGGCCTGCTTCGTCGACGCCGGCTTCCAGAAAAGGGGTCAATTGCATGGTTTAAGCATTGTGGTCGGCAATCTGGCGAAGCACTACATTGCCTGCGGTCGCCGCTGCGTCAATTTTCAGTACCCTGTGCAAGGCATCAAAGCGATGTTTCAGGCTGTCAACCAACTCAGGATGGTCCAGCCATTGAACAACTTCGTTGGCAATCCGTTGACCGGTTACCTCTTGTTGCAGTAATTCAGGTACCAGCAATTCGCCAGCCAGGATGTTGGGTAGGGAAAAAAAGCGGGTCTTCAACATCTTGAAGGACTTCATCAGGCTGTATGTCATACCGGATACACGGTAGCAGACCACCATTGGACGGTTGACCAGCATGACTTCGAGTGTTGCGGTACCGGATGCGCAGATTACAACATCGGCTGCTGCCATCACCTCTTTACTTTGGCCGGAAAGAATCCGGCAATTCACACTGGAGTGTTCGAGAAGCACGGACATTAAATACTGACCAATCAGTTCCGTGGCGGCTGGCATCAGAAAACATATATCGGGGTATTGCTTGCTTAAGATACTTGCGGCATCAAGCATTGCGGAGGAAAGTTTTTCAACTTCACTCATTCGGCTACCGGGGAGTAACGCAACACAAACGCCCCCGGTCTCCACACCCAGCGCTGCGCGTGCGGGTCCGGCGTCGACTTCCAATGGAATTGCATCAGCCAGTGGGTGACCCGTGTAGTCGGCCGCCACAGTGTATTGCTGATAGCAGTCGGGCTCGAATGGAAAAAGGCACATCACCCGGTCAGTCGATTTTGTAATGGTCTTGACCCTGCCGGATCGCCAGGCCCAGATGGTGGGGCTGACATAGTGGATGACAGGGATGGATCTTGCCTTTAGTCTTTTTTCCACACCGAGATTGAAGTCCGGTGCGTCGATGCCAATAAAAACATCCGGGTTGTGTTCCAGCACCCGCTGGACAAGCTGGCGTCGCAATTTGATCAGGCGGGGCAGGTGAGAGATGACTTCGAATAGACCCATTAGCGAAAGCTCGCTGGTATCCCACCAACAATCACAGCCTTGGGCCTTCATCAGCGGGCCGCCGATACCTGCGAAGCGGGTATCCGGCTCCTTCAGGCGAATGGCCCGTATTAACGCCGCACCGAGTTGATCGCCAGAGGCTTCCCCGGCTACCAAAACGATCATCATTAGCGAATGATGCCGCGCTCAGCCAGCTTGAGAAAATCTACCAGAGTTTGTATTTCAGGAGAGTTAACGGCCATTTCAGTCAGTCGGGCAGTCGCTTCCTCAAGAGGCAGGCTTTCGCGATAAAGTATTTTGTAGGCGCGTCTTACGTTGTTGATCTGGTCCTGCGTATAGCCATGTCGTTTCAGGCCTTCGGTGTTGACACCCTTGGCCCTGGCTTTTTCACCGGCTACTGTTACATAGGGCGGTATGCTCTGGTTTACTGCGCTGGCGAATGAAGTGAAGCTGAATTCACCAACAGAACAAAACTGGTGGATTAATGAGTATCCGGACAATATCGCGTTATCGCCAATCGTAACGTGACCGGCCAGTGAGGTATTGTTGGCCATGATGATGTTGTCACCCAGGATACAGTCATGTGCGATGTGCACACAGGCCATTATCCAGTTATTGTTGCCGATACGGGTAATACCGCCACCTTGCGCGGAGCCACGACTGAAGGTACACATTTCACGGACGGTGTTGTTATCACCGATGATCAACTCGGTATCTTCACCTGCGTACTTTTTATCCTGCGGTTGTTCACCAATCGATGTGAACTGGAAAATATGGTTGTTTTTGCCAATGGTCGTGCGGCCGGTCAGAACTGCATGAGGTCCGATCCGTGTACCCGCATCGATGCGAACCTTTGCATCTACTAT
>JASJGU010000084.1:0-3826 GCA_033791385.1 Desulfuromusa sp. | reverse complement strand
CCTGTTCCTGCTCCTTGGTGGCGCATTGCGCTTTTCACGGAAGCAATAACAGTTTAGAAGATATGTTGTAAAAAAAGGCGGAGAACATCACATGTTCTCCGCCTTTCTTTTTGCCCGAAGGAAATGTTGAACGAGTGTTGCTTAAGTCGCGATCAACCAGCCTGCTCATTTTCTTCACTCACCGGATCGCCCGCTTTAAGCCAGACCACGAGTAACTTGTATCCCAACGCCAATACGATGGCTCCGATGAACAATCCAACAATACCGGATGTGATCATACCGCCAATGGCTCCCAGCAGAATAACAAGCATTGGTACGTCTACGCCGCGGCCCAGAAATAAAGGTTTCAATAGCATGTCACTGAAGCTGACCAGTAAGCTCCAGACTAAAAAGACCATCGCTACTGTGGTGCTTTCTGCAGAGAAAACATAGAACGCCACCGGTCCGAGGATAAGTAAGGGAGGCAGTTGGGCGATAGCAAGGACAAGGATAACAATGGCTAACAATCCGGCCGCCGGTACACCTGCGAACATCATACCCAGACAACCAAGCAAAGCCTGGATGAATGCGATGCCTATAACACCCACTGCAACGCTGCGAATCGTGGAACTTGACATTTCCAGCAATTCGTCACCATGTTCCGTGGTCAAGCGGTTTGCCAGTTTTCGCAAGTTTGCTCCGGCACTCTCGGCATTCATCAGGAAAACTGCTGCGATCAGGAAGGAAATTACAAACTGCAGAACTCCGACACCCACGCCGGCAGCGGCACCGAGCATTTTTTTACCGACGGAAGCCAACTGATGAGGATATTTTTCCAGCACCGAGCGCATATCTTGTGAAGCCTGAAGCCACACTTTATAGGTCTTTTCACCAATGACCGGCCATTCCTTAACGTAGGCGGGCGGGGCGGGTATATGTACGCTACCTTCGGAGACTTCGGTGCCCAGCTTGGTTGCTCCTTCCACCATGGATGAAGACAGGGAAATAACCGGAACCAGGATGACTGCGATCCCGATGACTACAATCAGGGTCATAGCCAGCTTTTTTTTCCCACCCAGTTTTTCAACGAGTTTCAAAAATGGGGTGTAAAGTGCGACCGCAATAATGGCTCCCCATGCAACGAGTGAAATGAACGGCGTGAGTATTTGCAAGCACCAGGCCAGTATCAAAAAAATGAGCCCCAGGCGAATGGCAATTTCAATGGCCAGGGCAGTAGGGGTTTGTGAGTTTTCGGCTGAGTTCATATCTACTTGCTCCAAAAGTTAATTATCTTTCGGAGTAAGCATACACTAGCCCGGCTTTACAGGTCGAGAGGGTGCTTCTGTCAGGCGGCCCTTTCGCTCAAATTAAGTATTTGAACTGCTTCAGATTGTGGTTCGAGAACATCTGCAAGTGTAAAACGTCCCAAGGCATCGAGATAGGCCTGCATGGCACTTTTAAGGTAGCTCTTGAGACGCGTGTCTGCAGTAGCGTCATG
Organism: Desulfuromusa sp.; assembly: GCA_033791385.1. GTDB lineage: Bacteria > Desulfobacterota > Desulfuromonadia > Desulfuromonadales > Geopsychrobacteraceae > Desulfuromusa. The sequence continues at coordinate 2,349 of JASJGU010000084.1, read as the reverse complement.
TCGGTCAACTGGAATTTCACAGTCGGTATCGTGAAAATGTTTTTCCGTATTGCGAATGACATCGTTGAGACTGATATCTTTGGGCATGCGGTTCAATCGAATACCGCCCCCTGGTCCGCGCTGTGCACTGACAATTTTTAACCGGGTAAGATTGCTGACCACCTTCATTAAGTGATTTTTCGAGATATCGTATGCTTCAGAAATCTGGTGGATGGTAACCCTGCTTTGATTATTCTGACCAAGATAAATGAGAACGCGAAGAGAGTAGTCTGTGAATCGGGTAAGACGCATGATGATTAGTTTGCTCCAAGATTGAGTCCACCCCCCAAAAAACTTGTTAAGCGAATTATAGCGATAGTTTTGATCTTGTCACGGTATTGAAGCGGAAGGTTTGTGGAATTTATGCAGAAAAAAGGCCGGAATTAGATTCCGGCCCCTTTTGAAGTCAAAAACTCAGGAGTTTCCCTTACTTTTGGGAAGAGAAATAGGCTGCCAGATTATCAATGTCTGTATCGCTGAGCGCAGCAACCATTGGTGCCATCATTGGGTCCTGACGGGTTCCGTCGCGAAACGCCTTGATCTGTTTAACTAGGTACTGCTCTTTTTGTCCTGCCAGGTTCGGCCAAATCGGGCTCATGCTGATACCGGTAGGTCCATGGCAACTGGCGCACAGGGCCGCTTTTGCTTTTCCTGCTGCGGCATCTCCGGCCAGGGCAGATGTTGATGTAAAAACCAGCACCGTTACTAGTGCAAAAAAGAATGATTTCATTGAAGGCCTCCGTAAGAATATGAACTGGATAAACAGGTGGTTTGATGGATATGAATTCTACCGGAATTTGGGGCATTAGTAACCACTGATCCTACCTTTTAGGGTTGGCACTACACTGGTACAGCGGGTCCGTCTATCCTGTTTGATACCGCACCAGACCGAGCGCTTCCTGCACCTGCCTGATGGTAAGCTAACCGCAAGCCTCTATAGCGTTCTCAGAGCTGCCTGATACCATCTTCAGTGGCTATCAGGACCATGTCTGCGGGTCGTTGTGCGAACAGCCCGCAAGTCACCACACCGGCCAGGTTGTTGATGGTGTTTTCCATGCTCACCGGGTCGACCAGGTCCAGGTTGTGAACATCAAGAATCCAGTTGCCATTATCAGTGGTAAAACCCTCCCGCCATTCAGGCTGCCCACCGAGCGCAACCATTTTGCGTGCCACCAGGCTGCGTGCCAGCGGAATGACTTCCAGTGGCAACGGAAAAGCCCCAAGTACCTTTACCTGTTTGCTCAAGTCAGCAATACAGATAAATTTTCTGCTTGCTGCCGCAACAATTTTTTCCCGCGTCAACGCACCGCCACCACCCTTAATCAGGCGCCGGTGCGCATCGAATTCATCCGCGCCATCAATATACACGTCCAATCCGCCGGTTTGGTTCAGATCCATAACCTGAATACCGCCTGCTTTCAAAAGTCCGGTGGTGGCTTCGGAGCTGGAAACCGCGGCCTCGATACGGATACCGCTGCTGATCAGGGAATCAATGAAGCAGTTAACCGTGCTGCCGGTACCCACACCTATGATGCTGTCAGGGCGGACATGATCCAGTGCGGCTGCGCCGACAAGGCGTTTCAATTCGTCCTGGTTCATGCTGCTTTCAACGACATAATATAATCCCATTGGTCTGGAGCAACCGGCATCACTGACAGGCGGTTACCCTTGCGGATCAACGGCAGGTCACCCAGTGTTTCGCCGTGCTCCTTGATGCGTTTCAGGGAAATGGGCTGATCCAGCTTGGCGACCAGGCGAATATCAACCAGGAACCAGCGCGGGTTTTCAGGATCACTCTTCGGATCAAAGTATTTGGCATCGGGGTTAAAAGCATCCGGATCAGGATAAGGCTTCGATGCGATCTCGGCTATACCGACAATAGAGGGAATTTCGGTATTGGAATGATAAAAAAACACACGGTCGCCAAGCTGCATATCGTCACGCATGAAATTACGTGCCTGGTAGTTGCGCACATGCTTCCACCATCGTGTCTGGTCGGGGCACTCCGACAAATCGTCAACGCTGAAAACATTGGGTTCACTCTTTACCAGCCAGTGTTTCATTCAATCCTCCTAAAATTGGGTTAATGGTTCTTCACCGACAAATGTAAACCAACCGTGCTCATTTACAACACCATCCAGAGCGCAAATCACGACGTAGAGTTCTTTTGGAGTGATCCGAAAGTGGGCCGGTGTCTTGACGCATGTGGGTTACTTCACGCACTCGCATGAGCAGAAGAGCACGCAGTTCGGTAAGCACCTGCGCCATCTCGCCGTCCGAATGGTCCAACTCAAGCTGCTTTTTGATGCT
>JASJGU010000083.1:0-2595 GCA_033791385.1 Desulfuromusa sp. | reverse complement strand
TATTGCCCTGGCAATTTTTTGCCAGTTCATTTTCTGAGGCAGGAAACAGTCTCGTCGGTAATGCCAATATGATCTCCAAAGTCTACTTTCCCCGCATCACAATCCCGGTCAGCACCATGATTGTCAGCTTAGTCGATTTTCTGATTTCCATTGGCTTGCTGGCCTTGCTGATGCTTTGGTACGGATTTATCCCTGGTAGTCGCATTCTTTTGCTGCCTCTATTTACTCTGATTGCAATCGCAGCAAGTCTGGGCGGAGGGTTGTGGATTGCAGCACTGAATGTTAAATATAGGGATTTCCGTTATCTCATTCCATTTGTGGTGCAATTTGGTCTCTACGTATCGCCGGTGGGATTTAGCAGCAACGTCGTACCAGAGAGTTGGCGGTTGTTATACTCCCTTAATCCGATGGTGGGAGTGATTGATGGCTTTCGATGGGCCATCCTGGGTGGAGAGAGTCAATTGTATCTGCCCGGACTATTGATATCCGTGACCATGGTTAGTGTCATATTACTGAGCGGCATAGTCTATTTCCGTAAAACGGAAAAACTGTTCGCAGACGTGATCTAGTTCAGATGACTCCTGCCATTAAAATTGAACAGTTATCCAAGAGATATTTTATTGGGCATCAACGTCAACAGAAACACGATACATTTCGTGATTTACTCATGCATAATTTTCGGAGTCTGGGGCAAAGAATCAGGCATCCCTTGTCACCCAACGCTGAAGTTATAGAACAGGAAGAATTATGGGCTTTGCGCGACATCAATTTGGAAATAAGACAAGGTGACCGAGTAGGTATCATTGGACGAAATGGCGCTGGAAAGTCCACCTTATTGAAGATTCTCAGCAGAATAACGGAACCGACTGAAGGACGATTTACCATGAACGGTCGCGTGGCGAGCCTTCTGGAAGTTGGCACCGGTTTTCACCCGGAGTTAACCGGTAGGGAAAACATATTCTTGAACGGCGCTATTCTGGGTATGAGCAAAACAGAGATCAGGCGCAAGTTTAATGAGATCGTAGCCTTTGCAGAAACTGAGAAATTCCTAGATACGCCGGTCAAGCGCTATTCGAGCGGAATGTATGTCCGCCTGGCGTTTGCTGTCGCGGCGCACCTTGAGCCAGAAATATTGATCGTAGACGAAGTCCTCGCCGTAGGAGACTCGGCATTCCAGAAAAAGTGCCTCGGTAAAATGAAGGAGGTTAGTTCCGAAGGGCGAACCATTTTATTTGTCAGTCATAACATGGGTGCTATCGCGTCATTGTGCTCAAAAGTGGCTTTGATGGATAAGGGTAAAATTGACGCCTATGACGACACTCAAAAAGTAATCCACACTTATATTTCGGGCATTGATGCGGACACCCCATATAAAACGTTTCCACAGAATCCAAATAAGTCCGCACAAATCCAGAGCGTGAGATTGCTAAATGAACAAGGGAGCGAGACCAATAACATTTCAATATCCAAACCAGCAATTGTCGAAGTGTCCTTCGTTCTACGCAAGGCAATCGAAGGTTGTCATGTCGCGTGCATTATCAGTACACATGCCGGCACGCATGTGTTCTCCACTGCGGATACAGATTTGCAGCCTGAACTCTTGGGGAAAAGAGAAGCGGGAGAATACGTAGCTGCCGTTAAAATCCCCATTGAAAACCTTAACGTCGGAACATACCTGGTTTCAATTGGAATAGGCATACCTGGCAGGGAAGTGATTGATCGCCAGGAAGCTATTTCTTTTGTAATACATGACACGGGTAGTTTCAGCTCCATGAAAGAGGGTGGTGGTCGAGCCGGACTTCTGGTCTTCCAGGTTCCCTGGAATTACACGCCTTCCATACGCTAATGTTTTTCAACCGATTTCCAACGAGACTCTATACATCGATCGAGCCCTTGATGGACTTGTCTCAACCCCAAAAGGATGCGTTAAGAGTTTTCAAACAGAAAGTTCACGAAGATCAATACAGATTTGAAAACTTAGGCTGTCTTTGTGGTTCCAGAAATGACAGGATCATTGCCACAAAAGACCGTTTCGGCCTTGAGGTTAGAACTGTGCTCTGCAGGAAGTGCGGATTAATGCGCACTGATCCGCAAATGACTAGAGAGAGTCTGGTTAATTTCTACCAAGAGGATTACAGAGTTTTATATGGTGGTGAAGAAAGGGCAACAGACGATTTCTTCAAGCAACAACTAATACGGGGAGAGCATGTAATTCAGTTTACCCGTGAATGGTTTTCCGCTTCTTCACCGGAGCAACTCGTATTTGATATTGGTTGTGGGGCGGGTGGTTTACTGATGCCGTTTCACGAGGCTGGTTGTAGAGCGATTGGTTGTGACCTGGGTAGGGAATATCTCGAGTACGGCAGAGCCAAGGGTCTAATAATGGAACATGGGGACTCAGAGGTATTATCGCATTATGGGAAAGCCGATTTGATTATGTTGAATCATGTTATCGAGCATTTCAAAAATCCAGAAAAGGAAATAAGGCGCATAGCTGAATTGCTGACAGATGATGGACTGATTTATGTTGAATTACCGGGAGTGTTAAGCATTAAAGAGACATATGGTGATTTGCTACTGTTTTTACAAAATGCA
>JASJGU010000082.1:0-4766 GCA_033791385.1 Desulfuromusa sp. | reverse complement strand
CGATTACCTGTGGTGATCTGGAGATGATGGTGTGCGTGAGCTGTGGTTTTGTGTTTAACCGGGCCTTTGACCACTCATTGCTTCAGTATGGGCAAAATTACGATAACAATCAGGCTTGTTCATCCAGTTTTCAGGAACATTTAGATGGGCTGGTTGGACTGCTTCTTGATGAGAAGGATGTCAGGGGTAAGCAGGTTGTTGAGGTAGGTTGTGGTCAGGGAAGTTTTCTGCGTCGACTTGTGCAAGAGGGTGATAATGTTGGTGTAGGTTTTGATCCAAGTTATAGTGGTTCAAAAGAGGTGTCTGGTAGCCAGATTCGTTTTGAGTCTCGTTATTATGATGAAAGCTGCACCGATGTGCCGGCCGACGTAGTGATTTGCCGGCATGTGATCGAACATGTTCCAGATCCGGTTGCCTTACTTCGATCTGTGCGAGCTGCAATTGGTGACAGGGTAAATGCTAAAGTGTATTTTGAGACGCCATGTGTTGATTGGATACTTCGCAATACTGTGGTCTGGGATTTCTTTTACGAGCATTGTTCGTTATTTACATCTGAGTCACTATCAACGGCATTTCAGCAAGCCGGTTTCAGGGTGGATGAGGTCAGGCATGTGTTCAGTGGTCAGTACTTGTGGCTGGAGGCAAGCCCGGTTAAGTCGGATGTGATATGTAAGGGGAATAACACATCTGTGTTAGCTACGGCCTATGCCGTGGAAGAGCAATCGATATTGCGGCAGTGGCAGCAACGTATTGCAGTGCTTTCGACAGAGGGGAAAGTTTCTCTGTGGGGAGCCGGAGCGAAAGGAACAACATTTGCTAATATGATTGATCCAGAGTGTGATTTAATAGACTCTTTGGTTGATCTGAATCCGAACAAACAGGGTAAGTTTGTGGCAGGAAGCGGCCATCCTATTGTCGATCCGTTGCAACTGGGTTCGCGAGGGGTCAGCCATGCGGTGCTAATGAACCCAAATTACAGGAATGAGAACGAAGCGATATTAAATCGTGCAGAAATTATTACAAATCTAATAGAGTAGGGCGCTATGAAATTAACTATTGATACTGATAACAAAACTTTAACACGTGAAGAAAATGGTGAGTCCATAGAGTTGCCGTTGTACAGTAAACAGGCGTTTGAAGAGATAAGCCGCCAGTGGGTGAAGGTGGGCTGGAATGAAAAATATCAGTACAGCTTTAGCTGGATGGGTCGCCCTATTATTCAATTGCCGGAAGATATGATCCGCACTCAGGAAGTGATCTGGAACGTGAAACCTGATGTTATTATTGAGACAGGTATTGCCCATGGTGGTTCGTTGATTTACAACGCGAGTTTGTGCAAAGCGATGGGTAAGGGGCGCGTAATTGGTGTGGATATTGAGATTCGTCCGCATAATCGTGAAGCGGTAGAGGCGCACCCAATGGCCGAATTGATCACTATGATAGAGGGCAGTTCAACGTCCCCTGAGATTGTTGCTCAGGTGAAGGCTCTGGTTAAGCCTGGTGAAACGGTACTTATCATTCTGGATTCCTGCCACACCAAGCAGCATGTAGCTGATGAGCTTGAGGCTTACCATGATCTGGTGACACCGGGTTCTTATATCGTGGCCACTGATGGCATTATGTACGATCTGCATGATGTACCACGTGGTGAGGCTGATTGGGATTGGAACCATCCTACTGACTCGGCTAAAGAGTTTGCTGAGGCCCATCCCGAGTTTGTAGTTGAACAGCCAGCTTGGTCATTTAATGAAAGTGATTTGACTGAAAATATCACACACTGGCCAGGAGCATGGTTACGCAAGAGATAAACATTCCGCATGTCTCTGGTTAGAAAAAACATCATGGCCAACCTGATCGGAAGCGGTTGGGTGGCCCTGATTTCAATTGCCTTTATCCCACTGTATATCCACTTTATGGGCGTTGAAGCTTATGGCTTGGTGGGTTTTTACCTGACATTGCAGGCAGTTTTTGCTGTGCTGGATATGGGGCTGACGGCAACTGTCTCCAGAGAGCTTGCCCGCTTGTCGTCAACAGGTGGCGTGACGCAAGAGATGCGTAACCTGGTGCGCACGCTGGAGTTTTTTTACTGGGGGATAGCACTGTTCATCATGGTGCTTGTCGTTCTGCTGGCACCATGGATTGCGACGCAATGGTTAAATGCAAACACCCTTTCGGCAGATACACTCATAGTGTCGATTATGCTGATGGGTATGATGATTGCCTTGCGCATGCCTTACGGTTTTTACGGTGGCGGCTTACTCGGCTTGCAGAGGCAAGTGCAACTTAATGTGATTAAAGTTGTGGTTGAAACACTGCGCAGTGGTGGTGTTGTCTTGGTCTTATGGCTGGTCAGTCCGACGGTAGTGGCATTTTTTCAGTGGCAATTGCTCATATCTGCATTGGGGGCAGTTGCGATGGCGTGGGGCTTGTGGCGTTCTCTTCCAAGGTCTTCGTCTAAACCGTTGTTTCAATTATCTGTTTTCCGGAGACTATGGCGCTTTGCAGCGGGTATGAGTGTTATTATGTTGCTATCGGCTATTCTCGTACAGATGGATAAATTGGTTCTGAGTAAGATGCTGACGTTGGAGGCGTTTGCATACTACTCGCTTGCATCGACTGTTGCTGTTGGTTTGTATGTCATTATCGGCGCATTGTTTTCCTCTGTTTATCCGCGGTTTACTCAATTGCTGGCCAGCGATGAAAGTGCTTTGCTCAAGAGTTTTTATCACAAAAGCTGTCAGATGATGACGGTGTTGGTCATGCCAATGGCTATGCTGATTAGTTTTTTTTCTATAAATATTTTGCAACTGTGGACTCACAATGCAGTTGTTGCTGAGCAAACGGCACCGATATTGAGCATTCTTGTTGTGGGAACGGCGTTAAACGGGATGATGAATTTGCCATTTGCATTGCAGTTGGCTCACGGATGGACGCGCTTGGCAATAGGCCTGAATACCGTTGCTATTGTGATACTTTTACCATCATTGATTATTGTCGTCGAGTGGTTCGGGGTTGTAGGGGCTGCTGCTATTTGGCTGGTGTTGAATGCGGGTTATATGGTTTTCGGGTTGGCGCTGATGCACCGGAAAATATTTAAGGGGGAGTTGTTGCACTGGATTGTTGCTGATTTTGCTATCCCTAGTTTGGTATCATTCAGCGTGGTGCTATCTTTTTGGACGCTATTCCCTGAAGGTATGGGGGTAATTGGGCAACTGGTATGGATTACGCTTGCTGGTTTTGTTGCTTTACTATTGTCTGCACTGGCAGCGCCAGCGATCAGGGATACAGTTTTGCTCAGAGCGAGTGCTTGGAAGTTGGTATGGTGAGGCTGTGAAGCAGCGCAAACCGATTGTGACGTTTTGCCCTGATACATAGAAAAAATATTATTAGCATTGTCTGTATTGCTGAATGTGGAGAGGAAATGAACGAAGAAAAGCGGAAATATGATGCTATGTTTTTTCGACGGCTGGTGAATTACATGCTTAGAAAAATTGGCATCTATTATCAGAAATCGTACTCGCAGTGTGGTGAAGATTTGATAGTGAACTATATCTTTAATATATTGAAGATAGCACATCCAACCTACCTAGATATCGGTGCGCACCATCCGCGCTTTTTAAGTAATACTTATCTATTTTATCGCCAAGGGTGCAAGGGGGTTAATATTGAGCCTGACCCATTTTTGTTCGGCAAGATAAAAAGATCTAGAGGCAGAGATGTCAACCTCAATGTTGGTCTTGCCTCTAAGCAGGGAAGCCTGAAGTTACATGTGTTTTCGAGCCGAACATTGAATACCTTCTCTGAAGACGAAGCGAAGAAATATGTGCAGGAGGGGCATGAACAGATTGCCTTGCATGACATTGAAGTGCTTACCTTTGAAGATATCATGAAACAGCATATGGACCGCACTCCCGACTTTATTTCCCTTGATGTTGAGGGTATGGATCTGGAAATCCTTCAGTCGATCGATTTTTCGCACTACCAACCCACAGTTTTTTGTATTGAGACCATCACTTATTCTCGTGGTGGTGAAGGTGAAAAGTTGACAGTGATAGACGATATGATGGCTGAAAATGGCTATATGAAATACGCCGACACCTATATTAATACGATATATGTCAAAAAGGATCGCTGGCTTGGAGTGTCATGATAAACTGATGCAGCCGCTTGTCAGTATTGGCATGCCTGTCTATAACCGCCCGGATGGTTTAAGACGGGCGTTGACCTGCCTCACAGGACAGACATATCGGAATGTAGAAATTATTGTATCAGACAACTGTTCGCCCGGTATTGATGTGAAGCATGTAGTTGAATCATTTATGCAGCATGATAAGCGGATTACCTATTTCAGGCAGGAGGCATCGCTGGGGATTGCCGGAAATTTCAAGTATGTGCTGGAACAAGCTACCGGTGACTATTTTATGTGGGCGGCAGATGATGATGAATGGGATAAAGATTTTATTAAAATATGTCTGGCTGATTTAATGGAGGAGGGCGTTGTGTCTGTGATGTCCAACTTTTCGACGCTGTATCGTCATAATGGTGAAAGTGTAAAAGGTGTGATGCCAGAGCTCTCGCCTACACTTGGAATGGCAGGAAATGCGCTGGCATTTCTGAACTGTATGACGCCGAGCCTTTTTTACGGTTTGCATAAACGTCAAAATATTACGTTTTTTCTTGAAGAATGTTTTTTCGATTTTTTCGATTGTTATTTTATGTTGCGCTTGATTCTTCAGGGAGAGGTCAGAATAGTTAAGCCAGCGCTC
>JASJGU010000081.1:0-2968 GCA_033791385.1 Desulfuromusa sp. | reverse complement strand
CTCGATCTGGTACGAATCAATGCCATCAAGGTGTTTGTTATCTTTACTTATACCTTTATTGCGCTGGGGGTTTTCATTTATCATGGGCAAATCGATTATTTTCTTGGTTTTGCTCTTGCCGCAGGCAATTCGATTGGCGGGATGATTGGACCGAAGCTGGCAGTTGACAAGGGCCACGACTGGATCAAAAAAGTTGTCAGTATAACCGTGCTGATATTTGCATTGAAATTGTTGCTGTTTCCGTAATCCCCTCAGTTGCGTTTTCTGATTGTTGACTGTAGAACTGGTAAAGCGGTAAAATGAAGGAGTTCCCCTTTTGGGATCTTATCTATATTTTTAGAGTACTTACAATAATATTAACTGCCGGAGAAAGAACATGGCTCTACGAGAAATTTTGCATTACCCGGAACCTTTATTGAAACAAAAGTCGCTACCAGTCACCGAATTTAATGATGAGCTTAAACAGCTGGCTGCTGACATGGTGGAGACAATGTACGATGCTCCAGGAGTTGGCCTGGCAGCGCCGCAGGTAGGCGTTTTACAGCGCTTGATTATTCTTGATTGTTCAGGCAGTGATGAGCCGAACGATCTGTTGGTTGCTGTGAATCCTGAAATTATTTCTGGGGATGGCGACTCCCTGGAAGAAGAAGGCTGCCTCTCTGTCCCCGGCTATTGGGCCAATGTGAAGCGTTATGCACAAGCCACCCTGCGTTATCAAGATACTGACGGCAATGCCCACGAGCGGGAAGCCGACGGCTTGCTGGCAATTGGTGTGCAGCATGAGATTGATCACCTTGAAGGGGTGTTGTTTGTCGACCGTCTTTCTCCCTTGAAACGCTCAATTTTCCGGAAGAAATACATGAAGATGTTGCGGGAGAAGGAAGCTGAAAATGCTGAAGCCTGAGAGCCTCCGTACAGTTTTTATGGGGACCCCGGAATTTGCTCTGCAGGCGCTGGAAGGTTTGCTGGACTTCGGGGTCAATCTGGTCGGGGTTTATACCCAGCCGGATCGTCCTAAGGGGCGAGGTAAAAAACTCGCAGCCTCCCCGGTCAAACAGCTGGCTCTTGAACATGACATTCCGGTTTTTCAACCACAAAAATTACGTGACCCTTTGGCAGTACAAAAATTACAGGAATTGCAGCCGGATTTGATCATCGTCGTTGCCTACGGACAGATTTTACCAAAAGCGGTTCTCGATGTTCCTCGCCACCACTGTATTAATGTCCACGCTTCCCTGTTACCAAAATATCGTGGTGCCGCGCCGATTAATAAAGCAATTGTTGATGGTGAAGCCGCAACCGGGGTAACAACGATGTTGATGGATGTTGGTCTCGATACTGGAGATATGCTGGTTAAGCGCAGCTTGAATATCGGAGAGAATGAAACTGCCGGACAGCTACACGATCGTCTGGCTCGGTTGGGCCGGGAGGCTCTGGAGGAAACACTTCGGCAGCTTTGTGCCGGCAGCCTGGTGGCAGAAAAGCAGAACGACGAACTAAGTTGTTATGCCCCGATGATGAAAAAGGAAGATGGTTTGATTGACTGGCAACGGTCGGCGGTCGATATCCACAATCAGGTGCGGGGACTTGATCCATGGCCCGGCGCCTATACTTATCTCGATGGCGAGGTGCTTAAAATTTCAGCAACAACCGTCGAGTTAGATCTGTCCGGTGAGCCCGGAACAATTCTTTCGGCAGATAAGAGCGGAGTGCGAATTGCCTGTGGAGAGGGAACGTTAGTCGTTGGTGAGCTGCAATTACCGGGGAAAAAGAGACTTGCAGTGATGAATTTTCTCAGTGGCAAGCCATTATTTACAGGAACCCGACTGCCGCAATCTTAAATAAAAATATTGGGCTTAATAGTGAAACAAACAGGATAAAAGAATGAATATGATGCGTACCATAATGTTAATGACTCTAATGACCGTGGTTCTGGTGTTTGCTGGAGGGGTCCTCGGAGGACAGAGTGGAGCTCTCATTGCCTTGGTTATAGCGGCAGTGATGAACCTTGGTAGTTACTGGTTTTCTGACAAAGTTGTTGTCAAGATGTATCGTGGTAAAGAAACCCAGAGTGGTGAACTCTATGAGGTTGTCAGTGAACTTTGTCAGCAGAATAATCTCATTATGCCAAAGGTTTATCTGTTGCCCCAGCCGACACCTAACGCTTTTGCTACCGGGCGGAATCCCAAACACGCCGTGGTTGCAGCGACCGAGGGGATCATGCAGGTCCTCAGCCGTGAAGAACTGAAGGGGGTGATGGCTCACGAGCTGGCTCATGTGCAGAATCGCGATATCCTGATTGGTTCAATTGCGGCAACCTTTGCCGGAGCCATCACCTATATGGCGCATATGGCGCAGTGGGCAATGATTTTCGGTGGCCGTGATGATGAAGACAGTAACCCGATTGCCATGATTGCGATGATGATTCTGGCTCCGATTGCCGCCATGCTGGTGCAAATGGCGATCTCACGTTCTCGTGAGTATGGCGCCGATAAGAAGGGTGCAGAATTGTGTGGCAACCCGCACAGCTTGGCCAGCGCATTGCGTAAACTGGAGATGTCCAATCAACGCATGCCGATGCAGAAGGTCAATGAGGCGACGGCGCATATGTTTATCGTCAATCCTTTGAGTGGCAAAAAGCTGGCTAAGCTGTTTTCGACCCACCCACCGATGGAGGAACGCATCCGGCGGCTTGAAGGGATGTAGCATCCTGTCATGCGTCAACTTCCGCATTCAGCGAGGCGAGAAGTGGCCAGATGCAAGGCACACGAAAGAAGGACTAATAATGTTAATTCAAGTGAGTGTAACGTGGCAGGTGGTCGCTTCTCGCCTCGCCCTACGGGAGCCACACAAATACAACAAGACGGCGTTGCAGCCCTTGACAATGGGATACCATTCTCTGCAGTCTGCGCCTTGTCTTGATGTATTTGTGTGGCTCTGAATATGGTATTTGACACATGATAGGATG
>JASJGU010000080.1:0-3938 GCA_033791385.1 Desulfuromusa sp. | reverse complement strand
CGGATGTAACTGGGCTGGACTCTGGTTGCTGCCGCCCAGAGCTGGGACCCGCCGATTGCTGCGGTTGTGGGGAAAAAGGTATGTATGCTGCTGCTGAAAAAAGAGATGAAGGGTCGAGATAAAAAAATCTGTTTTTCAAACAGCAAACTCTGGCTCTCGTGAAGACAAAGATTCCGTGCGTTTCCTGCGGGTAGATTGTCCCAGTCAAGAGGTAAGCCACTCTCGTAGCTGGCATGCCCGGTTTCATGGGCTGTCGCCATGAGTGCATCTAAAAAATCAGTTTCCCGGAATCTGGTGGTGATACGCTGGTCCCCTCGACAACCGGTACTAAATGGATGAGAACTGACATCCAACCGTCCCTGATCGAAATTAAACTCCAAACATTTCATTAGTTCCAGGTTCAGTAGTTTCTGCTGGTCTATTGGGTAATGGCCGAGAAGATCAGGGACCGAATCTCCTTTTTGTTTTTCAACCACCTGTTGGACAAGGCCTGGAAGGACAGCTTTTAATGTCGCAAAGGTCTCTGAAATAAAGCTGTTATCATCCCCCGTACAATACATATCAAGCATTGCGTCATAGGGGGTTGGAAAACGGCCGAGAGTGAAGTCGCGTCGAGCCTGTGCCTCCTCCCGAGCCAGTTCAACCACCTCTTTAAAATTTACCAGAAAGCCGGGCCAGTCGTTGTCTTTTCGCTGGCTGCGCCAGCCGTGTTCGCACTTTGAACCGGCCAGGGATTTGGCTTTTACCAGCTCTGGTGGAAGACAGATGCCACGTTGGTATTCCCTCTCCATTTCCTGGAGATTTTGCTTTCGACTGGGCGTTGTTTCTTGTCTGGCAGCTTCCTGTAAGAGATCTCCTGTCTCTTGCGAGGTGAGTAATTCATGATGTAATGCAGTCAGCTCGGCGATTGCCCTCGCCCGTGGTTCACTGCCCCCCGGAGGCATCATTACCATATGGTCCCATTGCAGGAAGGTAAGAGCGTGATCAAGTCGGGCGAGTTTTCGATATTGTTCTTCGAGCAAAAGGTAAGCGTCGCGCATGTATATCCTCGTTTTTTCGGGTGGAACCACTTACCCTCCTCAAGGGAGTCTTATATCTACCCCCGGCTTGTTTTCTGGTAACCGGGGGGAGATGATAGTGGTTTTTCTACACCTTAAACTGTTGCGCGATCTTATTCAATTGTGCAGCTAAATTAGTGAGGTCGGTTGACTGGGAGTTTACCGTGACACTGTTACTGTTGATGTCACCGGCAACCTGACTGATTTCAGCAATTTCCTGGGCAATTTCACCGGCTACGGCTGAACTCTGGGAGACGTTTTCATTGACCTCACTAATTCCCTGGGCTGCCTGGGAAATATTGTCGGAGATCTCTTTTGAGGAGGCCGACTGTTCTTCAACAGCAGTGGCAATCCCCGAAACCAGATCATTGACTTCTGAGATAACACTGCTGATTTGGCTTATCTCATTGACTGTATGATCCGTTGAAGATTGGATTGATTCAATCTTTTGTTTTATCTCCTGTGTGGCCGTGGCTGTCTGTTTCGCCAGTTCCTTGATTTCGTTAGCTACGACGGCAAAACCTTTACCAGCTTCACCGGCCCTGGCCGCTTCAATGGTGGCGTTCAGGGCAAGCAGGTTAGTCTGCTCTGAAATTTCAGTTATGACTTCGGTAACCTTGCTGATTTCTCTTGCCGCACCGCCAAGTTCATCGACACGTTGGGAGGCGCTTGCTGTTTTGGTTACAGCATCTTCTGTTATACTACGGGCTTTTTCTGTATTGCCTGCTATTTCATTGACAGTTGCGGTCATTTCTTCGGAGCCGGAGGCAACCATATTGATATTGACTGAGGCCTGTTCACTTGCGGCCGCCACGGCATTCATATTTGAACTCATCTCTTCAGCAGCAGAAGCGACGGTATTCGACCGGCCCGTGGCATTTTCAGCCCCTGACTCCAGTGATTCAGCTATGGTCGACAAATCATTGGAGGACTGATCGAGAGTGGTAAGGTTTTCCTGCAGCTGCTGGATTAAAGTCTGCAATTTGGCGATAAAGGTATTAAACCAGCCGGCGAGATCGCCGAGCTCATCATTGCTGACATCAAGACGCTTGGTCAGATCACCTTCTCCCTGGGCAACATCCCGCAGCATCAAAGTCGTTGATTTAATCGGCTGCAGGATTGAACGACCGATAAAAACAATCAGGCAGGTGACGACCCCAATCATGCCCGTTGCAAACAATCTTCTGATCGTGGTAGTTCGGTCCATCATCTGATGCATTTCTTCGCGAGCTTCAACATTTTCGGCAGCAACTGAATCAATGATTGCCATTAATGGCTTGTCAATTTTATTCAGCAGATTATCTATGCGATCATCAATCTCAGCGAATGCAGCCTCGTCAGCCTGGCTTGTGATCAGCCTGGGTAAGTCGGTCAGAACTGCTTTTTCATAATCGTCATAAACGGAGATGATCTCCTTGGCCAGACGACTCTCTTCAGCTGTGTCGGCTATTTCCGGTAGTGTGGGGATGATTTTTCGACAGATCTTGCTTGCTTCGGCCATCTCGTCTTTTAGTTCCGGAGCGATTTTTCCATCGCCCTTGTCTATGATCGCGTCCATGCCCGCAAGGGTGAATTCGGTTATCGAGATTTCTAAGAGATTGAGGGTAGCGATCTGGTGTTCCCGAAGGGTTGTTGTAGCAGTAGCTTTGTCACTTTCGTTGTCAGAGTATGTTCCAAGACATTCTGATATGAGAAAACTTCCGAAGAAAAGGCAGCTGATGAGGATTAATTTATTGCGAATGGAGAAGAGTTTGCTGGTTTGTTGAGTGCTCTGTGATGCCATTGCTGTTTCCCTTTCTATTGAAGATCATCTATTGGATGAGAATCGTTCCCGAGTGAATTTAATTCTGTCATGGGGAAGTTAAAATTGCAAGTTGCGTTCGGATAAAAACCGTAAAAAATTTATATTTGAGATAATAGAGGGGATATCAGTGGGTTGGAAGGTGTTCGCTTGTTACCGTAAGAACGGGTGTGAGTGGATAGGTAATTTCTTGGAGGACTATTTGTTACAGGGTATATCGGCAAAATGAACTGGGACAAGATTCCGATTGTTTTTAATTAATCCCAGTAACAGGTCCAGTAGTTCAAATGCCGACCTGTTCATTCGCTGGTGATGAATCATTATTCCGCACAAACCCGAGACAAAACCCTGCTCAAGTTCCTTCAGTAAATTATCCAAAGCAAGCTCTGGGACGATTTCTTTGCGGGTATGCAGGTCGACATTGACCTGAAAATCCGGCAGGTCTGCAAGAGTTTCCGGTCTGGCCCCTTTACTTCTTGAGACAGCTTTGAATTCCAAGTCTGCTAGTGCCTGCAGGGTATCACTGCTGCACCTGTTACAGGGGGGAGTAAAAACAGGCTGGAAGTCTCTGTCGAGTAACTGTTCCAATCTTTTTCTGCCTTTGCTGAGACTGGTGTGGATGTCATTTTGGGTTCGTGCGGGGCCGAATTCCTGTTTCTTTCCCTCTTTTTCGAAGTTGCGATGGACACGGCCGTGCTGATGCCAACACCATTGCGCATTGTTTGTGCCGGTTATTTGGTGAAGATCTTTTAGTCTCTGTTCAGTCAGCCAGGAGGGTACGGTAGCCAGGCAGAGGGGGAGCTTATGTTTTTTAAAACATTCAATAAGTTCTTGAAACCTTGAAGATGGAATGCCGATATCATCAGCCCGAAAGAACACCAGAGGCTGGGGTGTTGAGAGTTGACAGCCTCTGTCAATATGACAGTCGATTTTATCACTAATTCCGTAATGGTTGACGGAATAAAGAGATGATGCTGGTTTAGTCATGACTTGAATGCTCCCTGCTCACTATTCCAGCTTGCAATTTGTCTGGCGGTTTCTTCTGCCACGTCTAAATTAATACTGGCAGAAAACCTGGG
>JASJGU010000079.1:0-6677 GCA_033791385.1 Desulfuromusa sp. | reverse complement strand
ACGTTCGTTCCAGTTGAGATACTGTTGTACTTTCTCGGCAAAGGTACCGGCAAAGACGATTACAGCACAGTGTCCCAAGCCGTAAGCAAGTAACAGTGAGGACGCGTAAAGCAGGTTGTCAGAAGCTTCAGCAAAAGCCACCCCGAGTACCGGCGCCATAAAGGCAAAGGTGCAGGGACCGAGGGCAATGCCGAAGATTAAACCGAGCAGAAAAGCGGCGAACATCCCTTTGCAGACCATATTGACCTGTCCCGGCCCCGACCAGGGCATCGGGATCAAACCCCAGAGGTGCAGGCCGACGACAAAAAATATGGCGGCGACAAACCAGTTTCCATAAGCGCCGACATCTCCTAGCATCCGTCCGGCAACTGCCGTGACAACGCCAATCATGGCGATGGAAATCAGGATACCGACGGCGAATAGATTGGAGATGACAAAGGCACGTCGTGTGGTCATCTGCCCCTGGCCGTCGATAAAGCCGATGATCAGCGGAATGCTTGCCAGGTGGCAGGGAGAAAGTAGGATGCTCAATAGGCCCCAACCAGCCGCAGCACTCAAAGCGATGAATGGCGCACCCGTGACGCCATGACTCAGACTGATAAAAAGTTGCTCCATATGTCAGAACCTATTGTGTGTCAAAGCTATAGCCGAGTTTTTTCCACTGGGCGAGAATGTCCTCGCGACCGATAAAGCCCATGTGCCGGTAAAGCTCCTTACCGTCCGCACTATAAAATATCTGGGTCGGTATCATCCGCACGCGGTATTTGGCGGCCTCTTTCTTGTGCTTCCAGACATCGATAAACTCAACATCCATTCGGCCGATAAAATCCTCTTTAAGAGTATCGAGAATTGGTGCCATCTTGACGCATGGGATACATTTGTCTGCTCCCAGGTCAATCAGTTTTGGTAGTTGCCCGGCAATCGCTTGGGTGGTTTGAAAAAGGGCGAACAACAGCAGGCCAATAATTATTCCGATTAGTTTCTGCATCTTCTTACTCCAACAGCTTTTCGATCTCAGAAGGTTTCGGTACCTTGCCAACCACCAGTACTTGACCATCGACAGCCAGGGCCGGAGTGGTCATGACGCCAAAAGCCATGATTTCGTTAAGTCCTGTGACTTTTTCAATCTCGTACTCAATCCCGAGACTGTCTGCTGCTTGTTTGGTATTTGCTGCAAGCTTTTCGCATTTAGCACAACCAGTGCCGAGAATCTGAATCTTTTTCATCTTTGTCTCCTTTTTAATTTTTGGGGTCACCGAGGGCACCAAGAAAAACTTACTTAACGGAGAGTCACTGAGACGGAGAGATCGCTGAAGAAAAAATTTATTTTGGAATTTAGCCCCCAAATAAATCCGGTCTTCTCTGCGACCTCAGCGTTACTCAGCCCCTCTACGTTGAGGACTTTGACTTTCTTGGTGCTCTTGGAACCTTGATGGCAAATAACTTTAAAATAATGCTCCGTAAATTAACCCACTGATAGTTGCCATAACCACCACCAGCAGTACAAAAACGAAGGTTTTCTTTGTCCCCATGACGCTACGAATCACCAGCATGTTCGGCAGTGAGAGAGCTGGGCCTGCCAGCAACAGTGACAGGGCTGGCCCCTTGCCCATCCCGGCTCCAAGCAAGCCTTGCAGAATCGGCACTTCAGTCAGAGTCGCGAAATACATAAAAGCACCGAAAACTGAAGCAAACAGGTTGGCGAAGAGTGAGTTGCCGCCAACCAGCGACACGACCCACGCCGATGGTATCAGTCCTTCATGATCGGGGCGACCGAGCAACACGCCCGCAATCAGCACACCGATGAGCAATAATGGTAAGATTTTTTTAGCAAAATCCCAACTTTCACTGAACCATGCACCCATCTCTTCATCCCGGGTGCTCTTCAGGTTGCTCAGAACTGACAGGCTGATCACCCCAAAAGTAAAAGCGATTTCCGGGTGCTGCGGGATTAAAACGGCACAAAATATCGCCGGCAAAGCTGCCAGCAAGATTTTTCCAAAGCCTAGTTTGAACCAGGTGGCCAGCATAAGCCCCAAGGCAATAGAGAAACCTGCGGTGATCCACCACTTGGAAACATAAATCGCATGCCAGAGCCCGGTCGGCTGATCCGTTTTCCCCCAGTTAGCAAACACCAGGATACCAACCATCGCAGCAAAATAGAGGGCTGTTTGCCAGAGGGGGCGACTCTCATCATCTGTCACCATCAGCGGTGTCGCGGCCGCTTTTTCAGCCTCTTCGTGGCGGAAGAAAAAGTGCATCAGCAGACCGATCACGACAGCAAAAAAAGTTGCACCGACGGCCCGTGCAATGCCCATCTCCGGTCCCAGGATGCGGGCAGTCATGACGATAGCGAGAATATTGATGGCAGGGCCGGAATAGAGAAAAGCACAGGCAGGGCCAAGGCCAGCACCCATGCGGTAGATTCCGGCAAACAGTGGCAAGATAGTACATGAACAGACAGCAAGGATGGTGCCCGAGACTGAGGCGACCCCGTAGGCCAAAAGCTTGTTTGCCTTCGGTCCAAGATATTTCATAACCGCCGCCTGGCTAACAAAAACGGCAACCGCTCCGGCGATAAAGAAGGCAGGCACCAAACAGAGCAGCACGTGCTCACGCGCATACCACTTAGCCAGGTACAACGATTCCATAATGGCAGACTGCACCCGGGTCATTTCAACAGGGAGAAAGAAAATCCCGCTGAAAACAGCAATGATCCATAATAGCGGCTTCCATTCATTTTTCCAATTCATAACATTTACCTTATTGGCCAAATTGCCAAGTGATTGAGCAAAAAAAAGCCCTATTTTGCTGCATTTTTAAGCGAAGAGGACTGTTCCTTAAGCTGTGATTCAAGGACTGATTCAATACAACCAAAGAAATTAAGAATGCAGGGAACCCGTAACCTGTAAAAAACCTGATTTCCCCGTTTTTCATCAAAGACCAGCCCTGCCTGTTTTAATACTGATAAATGTTTAGATACCGTTGAGACATCGGCCCCAATCATGTCCGTCAGTTCACAGACACACCGCTCCACCTGTTCCAGCTCTTCCAAAATCAATAACCGACTAGGATGAGCCATAGCTTTGAGCACGTTCGCCCGAGCATTTAAATATTTTTTACGTTCTATGTTCAACGACACCTCCATTGCTATTTGGCAATATAGCCAAACGCTAAAAAGATTACAAGCAATAACCTTACTTCGCCAACTGTCCATGTCATTATTTCTGCGAAACGGATTGACATTCAATTTATTGAATATTACGATGCTTAGGTTTTTCGACCTTTTCTTAACACATGCATAGATATAAGAGGACATTATGTCAGACGTAAAAATCTATAAAAACAGCACCGACAAACCATTTGAAACTTTTCTTGAAGATTTAACCAAAGAGGTTGAGGCGGCAGGATTCATTATTTCAAACCTCGAAAAGTCAGATCTTATTGCATTTTACCGCGGTGAAGGAATTGACATTCCCAACAACTATAAACATGTCGTTCTGCAGATCTGTAAACCACAAAACTCAGGGAAAGTTCTTCCTCCAAATCCAGAAAGAAGTATCTTTGTTCAAAAATTTCTCTTTGTATATAACAAAGGGGGGAGGACACAAATCCGTTTTCTCGGTTATTCGGCCAAATTAATCGGGGATCTTTTGGGCCACAATGAATTTGAAAAAGGACCTTCGGATGACATGTTTGCCGAGGGACTGAATGGGACCTTTGGCATAATGGAAAAAATTGTCCAGGCTGCTGTTTAACCAGCATCAACTTCAACACTTAGCAAAGGCGGTGTGATTGGTATCACATCGCCTTTGTCTTTCAAACTGCTGCTGCAGGCATTGTTGATGGCAGGCCAGAGCCTCCGGGATCATCACATTTTCCAGAGCCGTGCGTTTCTGGCTGACTTCCAGATCGCTGTAGTCATTGGTGCGTTTGAAGCATGATGTATTTCTGTATGAAACTGCTGTTTGAGGGGTTCTTCAAAGGCCATTTTCTCCGACAATATCAGGATACCGCCCGGCATTAACCCCTGATAGATCCGCTTTATTAACGCCAACCGCTCGGCCAGGGGGATAAACTGCAAAGTAAAGTTCAGCACCACGACCGAAGCATTCTCAATCTTGACATCCTGCAGATCGGCACAAATCAAGTTCACCGGAATGGTTGATGCGGTATCGCGGTCCAAAAGCTCTCGGCCACGCTCAATCATCGCCGGGGAACTATCGACAGCAATAATGTCACAATCGGGCTGGCAAATGCATTGCCGCATGGCCAGGCTGGCCGCCCCTAACGAGCAGCCCAGATCATAACAATGGCTGTTTGCCTGGGCGTACTTGGCCGCCAGGATCCCGATGTTTGAGATCATCATGCCATAGCCGGGGACCGAGCGTTGAATCATGTCCGGAAAGACCTCAGCGACCCGTTCATCAAACTGAAAATCGATGATTTTATTTAAGGGGGCAGCATAAATGGCATCTTGTTTTTTGATCACGGTTTGTTTTCCTTCTTGAGATTGCGGGAAGTTGCGTGGTGATAGGCACTTAATTTGGACTGAAGGAAAAAAAGAGTCAAAGGAAAAAAGGCTGGGCGGCTTTGGATATTGTAATTTATAGGGTGAATAGATGCGCCCGTTTATTCTCAGTACCAAATGAAAGATAGAGAGCGGCCCTATTTCTTCTCGGTTGATCCATTTTCATTATTCTCTATCTCTAGAATCACTACTGACAAGTCAAGACAGCCCAGTCTGATATCTTCCGGTTGGGCTGTCTTACTCTGTAGATACTGTGGTTATATTCTGGAAGTCTTGGAGCACATTGAAATCTGATTAAAAACTTTTCAAGTTTGTGCAATAAGATATTTAAATGGCCCATCCTGATACTATTGGATGAGCCATTTAAGTTTGAGAGCAGCCCTCAGGTTAAGCCCTTTAGTTTATTTGGTTGTCCTTAGTCTCTCCCATTTCCGCCGGCATCGCCGCCACCACCGCCACCGGCACCGCTACCAGCACCGGCACCACCATTGCCACCACCGACACCACCATCACCCCCGCCGACGCCACCATCGCCACCGACACCGTCGCCACCGCCAGAGGCCGAACCTCCATCGCCCCCACCAGCATCCGCAGCTGCGTTGTTATTCTGCATCGCATTCATTTCACCAGTGCCAGCAGGGTCAGTATCAGTCCCAGTCTCTGCCTGAACACTCTGAGCATTGGCTCCATGTGCGTAATCATCAACAACCTCTGGAGCTGAGCCGTTCCCTTGCCCCATGTGATGTGCAAAAACAATACCCGTTGATAGCCAAAGACCAATGGACACTGCGAGTAGAGCAATCCGCGCTAACCTTCTCATTTTGACCTCCCTTTAGGTTTTTGTACCCAGTTAAATTTCACGAATTTTTTTCGTGAAAACTTTTCTGATCATATAACTTTCAACGCGCTATTCTGGAATCGGTTGACCGAAAATCTGGAATAAAAATAAAGTAAATAGGGACACTTCCCCTCTTTTAAAAATCTTCAATAATACCGGAGTGAACCAAGGAACAAAGCCTACAACGTTGCAAGCCCTTCAAAAACAAAAAAAGCCACCACTGCATCCGCAGTCGGTGACTTTAAATATTGAATTCCTGTTCCCCTATCTCAGGGGGACAATCGTTTACCAGCGGTAACTTGTTGACAACTACCAATCGGTCGGATATTCATCTTCAATTTCTGCTGGATTATTATAGGAGAGGATCGAATCCTTATCCCGTTGCAGAATTTTTGCTACGGTTTCAGCAGGGATCAGTACCAGCTCACCATGATGCATGGCCAACCCGAGCCGCCCTTCGGCGAGATGATCCGCAATATCCTGCTGGGTTGAAATTCGCTTTATCCGTCCACCAGCAACATAGTGGTAGACAACATCACCCTCTTTCACTGGTAACCGAGTGGTTTCAATCAGTTGTTGCGCGGCAGCTAAATCGGCTTTTCGTTGTGTCTGTTGGTTCCGTTCCGCATTTAACTGACGATCCTGTTTTGCCCGCTCGTCTTGTTGCTGCTTCAATATTTTCTTTTCGCTATCTTTGGCAGAACCCCCGCCCTTGCGTTTTTTTTTATTTTTCATTCTTATTTCGTGGTCAGCTTTTTTGACCTGCTTTTTATCAACCAACCCTGCCTGAAGCAGCTGTTCTTGTATGGAAAGACCCATCGACAACTCCGAGATATTATTTATGCTATTTGAAGAAAAAAGCGAACTTAAAACTACAAAGAAATCAGGATAAAGCATACCTATTTTTTCTTCGAAACAATCACCTGAAAATCCTCCGTTTGCGCCACCGCTTCCATGGTGATTCAGTTGCAAGCAATAAAAGGACAGATTTATTGCTCCTATTTCTTTAACCTGTTAGCATCCATCTATGCTTAGAACTTCCTGAAACGTCATCCCAACGACCCTCATTATCTCGGGAGACAGCCAAGCGATGGCGATCTCCTTTTTCCACGAAAGGAACTAGACCATGAAAAAATTTGCATTGTTTGTATTCAATGGAGATCCGATGTGTTTTATCCATGTGTTATTGAATGCACTGGACATGCAAGCCAAAGGACATGAAGCTACAATCATCATCGAAGGGGCTGCGGTCAAATTGGTTCCAGAACTGGTGAAGCCCGAAAACCCCTTGAATGGATTATGGAAAAA
>JASJGU010000078.1:0-3431 GCA_033791385.1 Desulfuromusa sp. | reverse complement strand
ACGCGCCTTGAGTTCGGCGAGAAATTCCGGCAGATCTTTCAACGGTCGCACCTGCTGGGCACCAACCTGCTTGGCCAAAGGGATATTGCTGCGATAGGCGATGTGACCACGCGAGGTTTTGATATCGATCACCAACGCGTTCAGCTCGGCGGTTTCAATTAGTTTGATAATCTGCTGCCGCTTACTACGCACATCAGCTGCCCAGAAAGACAGATAAAGGGCTTTTGGAACGAATGGTTGCAGGGCAATCTGCATGGAGGGATCAATGCTGACTTCTAGCGGTCGGTAACCAGGACGGCGGACGATCAGCGTCTCAGCAGTTGTCGATAAAGCAAAACGACCGCCGGTATCACTGAGCATAACGTCATCAGTCGTGCGCAGCTCCACCCCGGAAAGAAATTCGCCGCTGACGGCATCACTCACCGAGCCAAAAACCTGTTGAGCTTGTGCCGTCGCCGACAAGAAAAACAGCAAGATAAATACCAGGGTCATTACCCATTGTCCGATTTTCATAGTCCTCTCCACTAGCGGTGTGAGTAACGGATCACTCCTTAACTTCTCAAATTTCAATCAAACAATAAGTGCACTCACCTCTTATCGACACACAACTGCCCTATCTTTAGAAGATTTTCATAATACAATACTTATTGGAATCTTGCAATAGTTTGCTTTCATTGCCGGCTTAACTCAGATAATTTTATTGAGTTACTCTCATTTTCTTGCCTTTAAGCGGACGAATGCTAAAATCTACACTCGATTTTCATCGCTTAAGCGAAAGGCAATACCTCTTCACTCACGTCTATTCAATTAGGAAGCCTGAGGGATTAGATGGCAAAAGCACCACTTCGATTGGTGAAAAAATATATTATCAGCGCAATTCTAATTATTGCCGTGGTTATAACTGCAGTTTTTTTCAGCCACCACTCCAGAATTGAGCGACTGACCGAAAACATTCTTCTGCAGCAAGCGAAAGCCCTCTACGAAGAACTGATCCTGACCAGAAAATGGATCAATATGCACGGTGGGGTCTACGTCAAGCTCCGCCCCGGGACCAATCCAAATTCATTTCTGGCCAGCCGCGATGGCATAAAGGTCAACATCACCGCTGAAAATGGCGATCAGTACACCTTGATCAATCCGGCTATCGCAGTCAGGGAAATTTCTGAAATTTCCGAAAAAGCTGGTTCTTTCGAATTACACGTCGCCAGTCTCGACCCGGTTAGCCCTGCCAGCAGAAAACCCGATGATTTTGAGAGAAAAGCGCTCTTGGCGTTTGAGCAAGGACAAAGAGAAATGAGCGCCTTTGAAGAGCGCGCTAATGGCTTTTTTTTCCGCTATATGGCGCCGGTTAAGTTCGAACAAAGGTGCAACAAGTGCCACGCCTTCCAAAATCTGAAACAAGGCGATATCCGTGGTGGCATCAGTATCAATATTCCGATGAATGATGTTCGCCAGCAATTAATCGACAACCGCTACTTTTCTTTGTTCTCCGCCATTCTGGTGATGGGCACCCTGTTCGCTATTCTGGCTCTGATCTCGGTTAAATTCATGCGCAAACTTCAGGCCGCTCACACCGAACTGGAACTCTCCGCAACAACTGACCCTTTGACAGAATTGTACAACCGCAAAGCCACCTATGAACGACTCACAGAAGAACTCTCGAAAAATCGCCGCTTAAAAAATCCACTCGCCTGTTTAATGCTCGATATCGATCATTTCAAACGGACCAATGATCGATATGGCCACTTGGTTGGCGACAAGGTACTCAAACATCTGGCTGACTGTCTCAGACAACTTTCCCGCGAATACGACATCCTCTGCCGCTATGGTGGTGAAGAGTTCATCATAATCCTGCCAGAAACCGATCTGCCCACGGCACTGATGGTTGCCGAAAGATATCGCGAAGAAATTTCTGAATCGGTAATCCGAATCGGTAAACAGAAACTCCATATCACGGTCAGCATCGGTGTCACAGCAGCGCATTCAGAGCGATCTGAAACACGAGACAGTCTGATCGGACGAGCGGACAAAGCCCTGTATCTAGCAAAGGAGCAAGGGCGCAATAAGGTCATCGTAAATAAATGAGTGTGCATTTGCGCAGTTCATTTTTGTTGGTCTGGGAGTGATTTTTTACGGAAGGACACGTTTATTTTCATTATCAACGGAGTTAAGTTAGCAACCATCAAACGGTTGTTGTGGCAGGCGACCTAAGATATTTCGTTTTCATAGACCTCCCCCAAAAGAAGCATTAACCCGCAGCCCCCCTCCAGGCTGCGGGGCTTTTTTTGTCTAAAAATCGAATGTCCCTTTCTAATAACCATCGCTTCGCTAAACCATTTCCCTGCCTGGTCCTCGATGTAGATCACTTTAAACAGATAAATGACCAGTACGGACATCAAGCCAGCGATATGGCTCTGAAGAGTCTGGCCGACACACTCAAACAATCTTCTCGCTAATACGACATCCTCTGCCGCTACGGTGGAGAAGAATTTCTCTTCATTTTTCCAGAGGCCACCTAGTCTCTGTCATTAAAGTTGCGAAAAAATATCGCGAAAAGGTCGCCGCAACTGTCGTCAACTTTGAGCAGCAAGAAATTTGCCTAACGATCAGCATTGGTGTCACGGAAGCAGTGTTCAATCCGCCGGAAGCACAAGAGAGACGAATCAGTCGGGCTGACAAAGCTCTCTATCAAGCCAAAGAATCGGGGAGAAACCGGATAATCGCCAGTCCCGGAGAACCTTCCGAGGACAATCTGGAAACAGCGAAGATTGAGAAGTGCACATTTGCACAGTTCGTTTTTGTTTGTCTGAGAGTGTTTTTTTACGGAAGGACACGTTTATTTTTATTATCAACGGAGTTAAATTAGCAACCATCAAACGGTCGTTGTGGCAGGCGACCTAAGATATTTCGTTTTCATAGACCTCCCCCAAAGAAGCATTAACCCGCAGCCCTCCTCCAGGCTGCGGGGCTTTTTTGTCTTTTTTTTCGTCATAAATCATCTAAGGAGTCAAAAGTTTCTGAGCACCATGGACCAGTTGCTCAGAAAACCTCTGTAGCGGCTGTGACTGCAAATTCCAACAATGCCAATAAAGCTCGACCGGAAAGGCCGCTCCTGGCAAGAGCTCCTGCAACTCACCATTGTTGCGCAGCGCAACACTTTGCCAGTCCGGTACCATCCCGTAACTGAAGCCCGCAGCGATCACCTGAAAAAACTGTTCAGGCGCCGGAATATGATGGCAGGGCAAAGAAGCGGGCAAGCCTCCCAAGTTTTTTTCCAAGAAACGATAGTGCAAACGATCCTTGCGGTTAAAGATGACTGCTGGGGCCTGTTCGGCAGCGGATATCGACAGCCCATCGGTAAACCAACGCGAGATAAAGCCCGGAGTAGCCAATAGGCGATAATTCATCACTCCCAGCGGTTCGACCCGACA
>JASJGU010000077.1:0-3886 GCA_033791385.1 Desulfuromusa sp. | reverse complement strand
CCGTCAAAAAGCCCTTTTGAACATGATGCTGGATTGCGCAGCGACTCTTCTGGCAAAAGATGGTGTTCTTTGGCTCGCCGGTGAAAACAAGGCCGGCATCAAGTCCGCGAACAAACAACTGAAGTCACATTTCGGGCAGATTAGAAAATTGGACAACGCACGCCACTGCAGTTTGTTTGAGGCAGACACACGTTTAAACCAGGACCTTTTCCACCCCATGAACTATAGGGATCAATGGGTATTGAATTGCAATAACTCCGGAATAACAGTTATTTCCTACCCGGGCGTATTCGCGCATGGGCGTCTTGATGACGGCACCGCTCTTCTGCTGCATGCGCTTGCAACGACGGAACTTAATGGGGACGTTCTCGATTTCGCCTGTGGCGCGGGCATAATAGGTGCCTGTATAGCCGCCCGGCACAAAGACACATCTGTCACCCTGCTCGATACCAGCGCAATGGCCCTGAAGGCCTGCACAGAAACCCTGGCGGCCAATCAGATGGAAGGCCTTGTGCTGGCTTCTGACGGCCTGTCAGGGATCAACAATAGTTTTGATGTTGTTGTAAGCAACCCACCGATACACTTGGGTGCCAGGACTGACAATCATCTTGGTATGCGTTTACTGGATTCAGTGCATGAACATATCAGGCCGGGTGGCAGACTTATTTTGGTTGCCAATATACATCTGCCCTACGAAAAATGGCTTTCGACGCGTTTTAAAAGGTTGAGTGAGTTGGCAGCAAATGATAACTACAAGGTGATCGTAGCGACAAAGTAGTCAAGTGGAATCATCTTATACATTAACGCAGGGATGACCGCTTACCTGCAGGGACTTACGAAACCATGTGTGGAAAAGCAGCAGTCTCACATCTGAAATGGAAGGACATCTATGCCTGGGCAACCAGCCTGACACCGGTTTCAACCCTACCTCCGGATCCGGCCAGCAGAGTGAACATATCCCCTTCCCGGTTACGACGAAAATCCGAGCCGGATTCCATGACCTGGGAAACCCTGCCGGCGATTTACGCCGATGGTGTTCTCGACCGCCCCGTTGAAGCCGTCTGGCCATTCCTGCCTTACTGGTCACACGGACAATTACCCCGCAACAAAGACGGAAAACTTATCTCGACTGCAAATGCCCGGTTACGTCACGACGGACCTGCTTTCGCACCATCCTACATGGGTGCATGGTCAAAAGATTGCAGGGTGCTGGTACCTGTGTCCTGGTTCTATGAGTTCGATAGCCGGGTTCGACCGCAGATTCCCTACGCGGTTTTCCCCCTGCATGCACCATTCTGGTTGTTGGGTGGGTTGGCCAGTTGGTTTACTGCTGAAGATGGCCTGAAAAAACTGAGCATCAGTATCATTACCGTTGAACCCAATGCGGTATTGAAATCTGTCGGTCACCATCGATCGCCGGCGATTATGAGGAATCCGACTGAAGCGGCGTCCTGGTTAAGGGCACCGAAACAGGAAGCGCTGAAGTTACTGCGCCCCTTTCCCGAAGAAAGCATGGGGGTCGAACAAGTACCGATGGGGGTTAAAATACCGGGCAACGAAAATATTTCGTTGCCCGTGTGTCTGGATCGCCCCCTGGATCACAACTACTAATGCAGGCGTAGGGTCAGTATTTACCAACCCCAGGGTTGTTTGCTGTTGGTACCCGGACGTGACTTTTTAGACACCGTCGCCGTGCGCTTCACCTTGTATGCCGTGCCGGCAAGTTCAACTTTATCTTCACGGTACGGCCAACCCACTGATGAGGTCTCATTACTTTGTTTATTGATGAAACCATCAAGACCTGACACGCCGGTGGCGACCGCTGTTCTGGGACTACCTGCACGAGTTTCATGAGCGCTACCCTTCCATCCCCATGGGGTTTGGGTGCCATTTGCTTTTGAGTTATACCTGACATCCCTACGATGACGGGTAATATTTTCTTTTGAACTCGGAAGTATGGCCCTATAAACCGCTGTGCCTACACCCGCGAGTGCGTTATAGAGGTAAAGAGCTAAAAAAGCCGATATGACACAGGCAATAATTAATGATACGTAGAAAAACATAACAATTCTCCCCAGATTACACCTTCTTTTTAAGATGACCTTAACCCATAAAAAAGGTGTATTTTCCTCGCAAAACTCAGCAAGAATTGAATGATAAACCGAAGCAACCCATTTACATTGGTTACAGTATGACTAGTGCTATCCCTGTCTTTCTTGTCTTATCCTGAAAATCAATCAAACTTTGAGTTCAGGAAACGCCTTACCTGGCTTTACTGCTTTGCAGCGGATGAATCCAATCGTCCAACTGAGCTATAACCTGTCTGCTGTGGATAAAGCTATGGCGTACCCGATAACAGTATCTAAACAGCAAGACTTCATAAAAAGTATAGCACAAGATATACGTTTTTTTTTTCGTACATAAACCGAGGTTTCAATATATGGCTTCCCGTGTACATTTCCCAGGTGAAAGCATCACTATTCAAGTGATTGAATTAATAGGTTTAATTCCTCTAACAAAGTTTTGTCTATTGCGCGCCCAAAATTGGTATTTGTGCGACGGTCCCAGGCAGAACCATCCGGTGGACCCGACGGGAACCTGTCGGCGGGATAGACCTGCTCATCCCAGTGCGATCCGTTGCGTACCCCGATCAGAAAATGCTGTTGATTCAATACAGCAATAATGCCACCGCCAGAAGCACCATCGGCTGAATCGCAATCATCCAGTAACTGCCCTTTCCAGGTACCCCCTCCAAGATCATTGCCGTGACTCTCAACAACGATACAGTTTCTGCTCTCGCTGATGACGCCGGCAGATGAATCAAAAGCCAGCAACCTGAACTCACCACCTGACTGCCGGTACGACCCTGGCTGTGAGAAAGAAAATTCCCGTATGCCAATGCTTTGATCAGGGTTGAAATTCCTCCATGGTTTGCGTAGATACAGGAATACCCAGTCACCCCTGGCAACCTCACTACCCCCGTTTGATAGCCGGGGATCAAAGTTACCCATCCGTATTTTCTTGAGGTCAATCTTTGACCGGTATCCTGCAATCTTATCCCAGCCCATAAAATAAAATTTACAGCGTCTGAAAAGCTTATTTTTGTCAAGGTTAAAGAGTACGTGCGCCGCACTCACAAGAACCACCCCCTCAAGATCGGGCGCAAATTCACGGGTATCGACAACCATGGCTGTACCGCGAAACTTTCCATCGCAGGTGATGGTACCTGCATTCATCTGCTGGTCGTGGGAACCACGGCCATTGCTTTCCGTGCCCGTCACCGGTTCACGACTGTCTTCAACACCATTGAGTGGGTTTCCGTCACCGAAAATGTTGACTGGAACAATCCTGGCCGTCTGGGCTCTCAATGATGATGCTGCCACCGTCATCAGCACAACCGTTAGCCATGTCATGAGAAAAAGACCAATGAGTTTTGAGTTCTGAAGCATGGCTGGACCGGCAGTATCGACGGACGTAAATTTAGTCCCCAAGGTCACCCGTGTCCACTGAATTCAGTGGCAGACTCTGCCTTTGAACAAGCTTAATCACCCCCTATTCAGTGTTTTGAGACAAACCGCATTGGCAGAGGGTTAAGTTGCGGTACGACCGCCGGCTAAAAGTGTAAAATCGCCACGTGAGATTGAAAACCATCATAAAAAACCGACCTAAGCTGTTCTGGATGCTCCATTTGGGTGGCTGGGCAGCGTGGGGACTCATCGGTAAGTACCTCTATACTGCGGCGATGCAAGGGGAGAACCTTGCACCAAGCTACGCAGCCTATGTCGCATTGATTACTGTTTGCGGCATGATCATCTCCCTGCCACTGCGATACGTTTATCGCTTTTTGTGGAACCGCGCCATCTGGATACAGGGTATCGGACTGCTC
>JASJGU010000076.1:0-5397 GCA_033791385.1 Desulfuromusa sp. | reverse complement strand
GCTTTTCCTCTTCTTCGGAACCAAATCCACCTGTTGAGGTTTGCGCCCGGGCTGACTCTTCTTTCCGATAAATCAGATGCATGATTGCGCCGATGACTACGGCAAAAATGATCGCTCCGACCGCACGGGCAACACCCAGTTCAGGCCCTAGCACTTTGGCTGTAACAACAATTGCCATGATATTGATAGCGGGCCCTGAGTACAGAAATGCAATCGCTGCTCCCAATCCCGCACCTCGTTTGTAGATGCCACCAAACAACGGTAGAACGGTGCAAGAGCAAACAGCAAGCAAGGTACCGGAAACGGAAGCCACGCCAAGGGCAATTGGCTTTGATGCGAGTGGGCCTAAGTAACGCAGTACCGACCCCTGGCTGATGTAGACTGCCATTGCGCCCGCGATAACAAAGGCTGGTAGCAGGCAAAGGATGACATGCTCTTGTGCATACCAGTTGGTTAAGCGGACTGCTTCGAGTATGGCGTTATCAAAGCGGGCCGTTCCGGCAGGAACAAAGTAAATGACCAAAAATGTCGCCAGTATGAAAACCAATAAATGGCCTTGCTCTCGATTCTCCTGATACAGTGTCGTCAGTTTGTTGAACATGTCTTTACAACTTGGCTTCGTACCAAGGTCTGGTTCGGTTGACGATCCATACGACCGACAGCATCACGGGAACTTCGACCAGAACACCCACTACAGTTGCCAACGCCGCACCAGATTGCAGTCCGAAAATACTGATAGCTGCTGCCACGGCAAGCTCGAAGAAATTGCTGGCACCGATCAATGCGGAAGGAGCTGCCACACAGTGTGCAACCCCCAGTTTCTTGTTGAGTAAGTAGGCCAGACCTGAGTTGAAATATACCTGTATCAAAATTGGGATCGCCAACAAAAGGATAATGATTGGTTTGGAAGTGATCTGGCTACCCTGAAAACCGAATAGAAGCACCAATGTGAACAATAAAGCAGAAAGAGAGACCGGGTGCATACGGTCTAACATACGCTTCAACCGTGCTTCCCCGTCCTCATTCCGCATCAGCCATTTACGCCACAGGCTGGCTACGATCACCGGCAGAACGATGTACAAAACGACTGACAGGACCAGCGTGTCCCATGGCACGCGGATAGACGAAATACCTAGCAACAGGGCAACAATTGGTGCAAAAGCGAACACCATGATCAAGTCATTCAATGCTACTTGGGATAGCGTGAATCCGGGGTGACCACCACTAAGGTTGCTCCAGACAAAAACCATGGCAGTACAGGGAGCCGCTGCCAGCAGGATCAGCCCTGCGATATAACTATCAAGTTGATCTGCAGGTAACCAGCCTGAGAAAAGATTACGGATGAAAATCCAGGCCAGCAAGGCCATTGAGAATGGTTTCACCCCCCAATTAATGAACAGTGTTACACCCACACCTTTCCAGTGGGACCTGACTTCCTGTAAAGAATGGAAATCTATTTTCAGCAACATCGGCAGGATCATCAGCCAGATCAGTACCGCTACGGGTATATTGACATTGGCGACTTCCATCGCTCCCAACGATTCAAAAGACCCTGGTATATACCGGCCCAGCAAAATACCGACGACGATACAAAGGGCGACCCATATGCTCAGGTATCTCTCAAAAAATGGCATCTCTGCTCCGGCAGCACGCCGACCTGTGGTTTCGCACTGAACGCTCACAATTTAATTCCTTCGGCCAATTTGGCAAGCAGACCCCGGACCCTTGTTTCAATCTCTTCACGTGTTGCTCTGAATTGATCCATAATTTCCTCTTCCGTCCCGGTGGCTTTGGCTGGATCGGTTAAAGGCCAATGAATTTTCTTTACGCCAGGTGGCAATACCGGACATTGTTCATCAGCATGGCCACACACTGTGACCACCACATCAGCACGTCGCAGCATGTCATCACTGACGATCGTTGATTCCTGATCGGAAATATCAATTCCAGCCTCTTCCATGATCGCAATCGCACGTGGGTTCTTGCCGTGTGCTTCGATACCAGCGGATTGGACTTCAATCCAACCATTACCAATCAGGCGGGTCCAGCCTTCGGCTATCTGGGAGCGACAGGAGTTTCCAGTACACAAGTAAAGGACATTGAGGGTTTCAGGCACAGTTTCTCTCTGGACGATTGTTCATTTGGGCTAATTGTTTTCTGTCGCCCCGGAAAGGGCTCAAGCTATGCAACTGGACATGCATCTGCTTGATGATCTCCCTGGACCAGTCAGGGAGGCTGGGATTGAGCCGATAGTGCATCCATGTGCCTTCCCGGCGTGATTCGACAATACCCGACTCTCGCATCAGTGCCAGATGTCGAGAAATCTTGGGTTGCGATTCATCAAGTGCATAAGTAATTTCGCAGACACATGCTTCGCCCTCTTCCTGAATAAGCATCAGTGCCCGCAGACGGGTTTGGTCAGAAAGAATACTAAAAAGATTATCAGGTTCCATCAGTGCATTATATGCGCATTGACATATATATGGAATATCATATATTGAACTTATCTGATGGCTGTGTCGCGCTGGTGGCTAACATTTTTTGCCTGGTCCTTATATCGAAGCACCGTGACGGCGAAGTTCACATGCGTGCGAGTTGGATATTCTCGAAGAACGATGTGATTGCCAATTCGGGTGTAATCCTTGCTGGTGTCCTGGTACACGTTCTTAATTCCCGATTACCGGACCTGGTTATAGGCATTTTACTTGTAATCGTTGTTTTAGGAGGAGGGATCAGGATCATCAACGAAGCACGTACCGAACGGGAAAAAGCAATTCGTAACAAAGGGATGTCCTGACGCGTGTTAGATTCAGGAAACGCCAGTATCGTCAATCACCCATCTGCATATCCGGATATGAACAGCGTCTTGATTTCGGGCTGGTCAGGCGATAGCAATGAGTTTATTTGGACTTTCCATTGCGACGGCTTCGAAACCACAATACCAGGCCGCTGATCGAGAGAAAACCCAGTCCCAGGGCAAGCAGGTCATAAACAAGAACGCCTGCTGTACCGAATATCCGACCGCTGTGCAAATCAAGCAGCACCCGTTCCAGGCTCAAGCCTTTGCCGCGATAAACCCGTGTTATAGCTTGTTGCATTGTTTCGGGTGCAGGTTCTGATTTCGACCATTGCACCAAACCATTGATTTTACCAGTCCGTTGCCAGTTCAATAGATCGGAATCGGCCAGCCATAACTGACCCGAAGACTTCACCGTAACCGCGGCATTTGCGTTTAACCCGATAGAATCAATCGATGCTGTACCAATGGGGCTCCAGGGTATTCGCTCGACCAAATTTCCCTGCTGGTCAAGCAACAGCAGTTCATCACTGCCTGCCGCAATCAGCAGTTCACCAAGCGGTACCGCACCTGCACCATCTGAAATGGTCGCCACGGGTTTGTCATTGAGATACAACTGCGAACCGGCAAAGCTCAACCAGTCGTCGCCAACCGCATAGCTCTGGATGTTTTCCGGTTTGCCAAGTCCGTACCAGCCAAGCAGAAACGGTTGAGATACATGACGCTGATCCAGCCCCAGGCCGTTTGAATGATTAATAACCAGACCGGTCAGAACCATGAAAAAGACAAATATCGCAGCACCCGCACCGATCGAGCGGTGTAAACGTCGCATCGTTGAGGCTGTCCGTTTTTTACGAGCCATCGTTACAGCTGCTTTCAACATGCAGAAAAAGTGCCATCCTCGCCAGACGTGTCAAGGACTGTACTGACAGTGTTGCGCCCGAAATACCATCAATGTTGACGTCAAGTTTATGGTTGTCTTCAAGTTCGGCATTCATAAATTGGTCGGTAAAGGCAGGTGTCGCGACTTCACCACCCCGATTTTCGCGATAGGTCATTACCCGCAGATTCTTGATGGTGTTGTTTTCGATGATTATGCCCACGGTAATGGGTAATTCTTTGCCGATTTCATCAAGAATCCAGGCGGAGCGCCCTGCCTGGCACCAATATCTCAAGCGCAGGGCGGCATAATCATGACCCAGTAGCTGCCGGACGGCTGATTTTCTTTCACCGCTGAGCCAGAGGATGCCGGGTTCAGGTGATGATTTAACGAATGCACGGGAGAGGAATTCCGCCTGGGTCTCATAGACGGAGGCGGCGAATAGCTGTGCCGGCAACGACAAGGTCAAAAGCAAAACACTACATATTTTTACCGGGATACTGGTCATCTGCTAAAAACTGTACCCCAATCCGAGGTCTATTCCGGTAAAGTCCCGGCCATTTTCGCTATCGAGATTATGACTGCGGTTTCGATAGTCAAATTTAATCACTACATTCGTGGCTGGCCACCAGTTCAGCCCAACCTCCCATTGGCTGAATTGGTCTTGCTTACGGGTAGCATCGACATCTTCATAGCGTGTATAGAAACCGATTTTTTCATTAAGGCGGTAGCTGGGTTCGATGTACCAACCGGTTTGAACGTCTGCACCTGCCGCTTCCACTGCTTCACCGCTGAAGTCCCAGCGTGCATAAAGTGCACGAAGACCAAAGCCGCTACGCTGGTAATCAATATGAGCTTCAATCAGGGTGCCGTCATCCAGACCGTCATTGGAGATCTGGGATGGATCAAACTGGTACTGGACTGTTATCGCAGCCTGCAGACCGGGTATTCCGAGATAACGTAACCGCCCGGTTATCGCACCATCACTGGCGACCGCCTTGGCAATTTTTTGACGACCGCTACGTACCCTGAAAGCTTTGCTGCCCGTAGTCGGCATTTGTAAGCCGGAAGTAAAGGCCATATCCCAGTTCCAACCCGAACCAAAGCGGCCATTGAGCCCGGCACCGCCCTCCCACCAGGTACCGGGCACGATGATGCTCTCTACATCATTGCGCTCAACACCGTAAAACGTGGTTGGTTCATGGGTCTCGTTGAGAAGACCAACGGGAATCAGAAACACACCCGCCTTTGCATACAGGTCCTGACGCAGATCAAATTCGATAAAAGCCTGCTCAATTTCCACCTCGCCAGGTGTGTCCCCGCCGGAGTCGGCGACGAAGGCATGCTCGACTTCGACTTCCGAGTAAAAGCGTGTCCTGTCATCGAACTCATGACCAAAGAAGAGCACGAAACGATGCAGATCAATCATTTCAACATCCCTGGAAGGGTCTTTGGCATTCAGGTTGTTGTAATGCAGTTCGCCATACCCGCCTATGGTCGTTCTGCTGGCTTTGGTGACTTGTGGCGGAGCTGATTCCATGACCTCGGCAACTGCGTCCACCTTGGCATCAGTTTCATTGGTTTTCTCTTCATTTTCTGCAATCTGGCGTTTCAGCTCATCAATCTGCAGTTGCATGGATTCAAGCTTTTCCAGAAGTTCGGCATTGCTCACCTGGGCGTGAGCGCCCGGAATATTTAGTAAAAAAGCCAACACCAGGGT
>JASJGU010000075.1:0-4285 GCA_033791385.1 Desulfuromusa sp. | reverse complement strand
CAGATCAACCTCCCTGTATTCAATTTCAGGCCTGAGTCCTCGTTTAAGACTTGCCAGCAGCAACTCGTAGCCCTTCTGGTCATAAAATATGCCGCCCTTACTGCCATAGGTCGACCATCCTCTCAGCGGAACAAGGATTGTCACGGGGCCGGTGGCATTGCTGAGCCGCCTTGCCATAATTTTTCCGATTTCAGCCATCTCTTTTTGGGTGACCTTAACGTTTGCATTAAAAGGGTTATGCATATAAATTTTTCTTTTCCGCATCGACACAGGAATCGACTCCCACGGTCCAAAACAGAGATATTCGAGAGCTCCAGTTGATACCACCTGGGGGATGCCAGCTCGTGCGGCTGCTTTCATGCGTCCGGGAACAACGGGAACATAGGCTCCCTTACCAACAACTTCTTCGGAGAGTTCGTGCGGGGTCAAGTCGATGATCCCGCAAAAGACGCCGGCATCGATCAACTCTTCCATTGCTGAGCCACCTGCCCCGGAGGCATGGAAGGTGATTACTTCAAAACCTTTTTCCGTCAACAGTTCGGAAATTCGATGTGCGGCAGGTTCGGTATTGCCAAGAGCACTTAGAGCGATCGTCTTTTTTGCCTCATCACGCTTCACCGCCCCCCCATGTTCGACCATGCCGATCAGAGCACACATGGCGTTTCGAAGAATGGTGCGGGATACCGCGTTTGGCCGTCCGACAAGATCTGCCACGGAAAACACGACATTTATGTCTTTGTGGCCAACGTATGGCCTCATGTTACCTGATGCGACAGTTGAAACGAGGGATTTCGGCAGACCAATTGGCAGGCTGCGCATTGCCATGGCAGCAATAGCAGTTCCCTGGTTGCCGCCGATTCCAATAACACCGTCAAGCCTACGGTTTTCAAGCAGTTCATTCAGAACATGGGCAGCCCCGTTGCCCATGGCAGTCATGATCTCATCACGCTTACCAGCCTTGACAAGTTCAGCAAGGTTTTGCCCGGCACGTTGAGTTACGTTATCATTGGAGAAATCTGAATTTATTGCAGAAGACGTTAAGGCTCCGACGTCAATGAGTATCGGCGTGTGCCCGAATTCCTTGACAATGCCTTCAAGGAAAGATACCGAATCAATTTTGGTATCCAGTGTACTGATAATGGCTATATTCTTGGCAGGCATAGCGTCAGTTATTTGTAAGTTTTCCGTATCCAGTCAAGATCGGGCATAAACAAACGGTAAATGCCCGATCTTGGGAGGGTTACACGGCAATGACAACTAATTATACTCTGGCGAGACTGGCGCGCTCTCTTCCGGCCTCAGTAACCTTGATGTCGAATTTTTTGACTTCCTCGATGAGAGCAGCAAGCGCTTCTCCGGCGACCTGGAAATATTTTTGGCCTTTTTCTTTTGAGCCGGCAAAGGGATCACCAATGGTAGCCCAGTCGTTGTACTCGTGATGCTCCATAGGGACCCAGGTGTTTTCTGCACCCATAAACTCAACATGGCCGGTACCGTCTTTCTTGGCGAATTTGTCTCCCATGAAAGCAGGTGCATGTGTCTTGTCTTTTCTTGCTTTATCCATATCCATCAGCGTCTCATCATAGGCCCAGACGGTACTGGTCTCGAGCTCGCCGGCATGCCAGCCTGGTGTATCTTCCGGAGGACCTGTCCAGATCTGACCACCGATGGCCATGGTGCGCTCTGTTGGTGTTTTGAACCAGCAGCAGAAGCAACCGGTCTCATAACGCAGTTTTCGCAGAACTTCATCAACGACCTTTGAGTTGCTACCATGATGGGTGACAAATACAAGTTTATTGTAACCATGATAGATCATGGACATGCCAAGCTCATAAACAATTTTTCGATAGGTTGAGCCGGAAAATGTCAGTGTTCCCGTTCCTTCACCAACTCGGCCCATATGATGTGGGGAATATCCGACCGGAATAACCGGTGTGTGCAGGGTCTTGGCCAACGGTGCTGCAACTTCTACAACTCCCATGGCAGTAACAGTATCGGTTCCAAGAATTACATGGGAGCCGTGTTTTTCGTTGGAACCCATCGGAATGATAATTGTATCATTGCCTTTCATGTGTTCAGCTACTTCATCGTAGCTCATTTCGAACGTGTTATAACTTTTTCTTCTTGCCATTGTTACCTCCTGATTGGTTTTCAACTGTTAACACATTGCCTAGTAAACGTTTACCAGACAATCCAAATTTACGATTAATATTATCTGCAAAACGGACTTGTATGCGTTTACCTCGACAAAAAAAAACAAATTTTGAGTTATTTGTGCGATTTTAAGGTAAACGTTTGCCATTGTTTTTCTAAACCACCATGTCCTTTTTGTCAACGGCAAAGATTATTTGTTCAGCGTTGATTTTCTGATAATAAGTCTTGTCTTATGTAGCTTGATTCTTGATGTTTGTTCACCCGCAATCAGTTTGACAAGTGTCTCCATGGAGTCGGACCCCAGAGTAAACATAGGAACTTCTATGGTGGACAGCGGTGGAACAAAAAAAGAGCTCAGGGGAATATTATCGAAACCGATGACCGCCAGGTCTTCCGGTACCCGAAGCCCCATCTCAACAGCAGCGTAAATCACGCCGAACGCCATCAGATCGTTACCGGCAAATATGGCCGTGGGCCTCTTGTCCTGGGATAACAATACTTTTGCCTCATGGCAGCCGCTTTCTGGGGTCAGCTGGCCCTGCCGAATCAGGGAGGGCTCAAAGTGACAACTGTTCTGGGCCAGAGCATTCTTGTATCCACTCAAGCGGTCCTTGGCGGTTGTTGAATCTTCTGACCAGCTAATAACACCTATCCGCTTATGGCCGGCATCAATCAAGTGCTCTACCGCAATGGTCGCCCCGGTTATATTGTCGACCATTATTGCCGGAAAATCGACATCATGTCTGCCAATAACCACAACACGATCACGTAATTCTTTCAAGGAAGATAATGGTTCATAACCATTAATGGTACCACCGCTGAATATAATCCCGTCAACGATTTTTTCCCTGAGAAGATAGATGGATTTGACAATCTGATCTTGGTTTCTATCAGTATTCTGCAGAATGATATTATAGCCTTCACGGTCGGCGACACTTTGAATTCCGCGAACAATTTCAGCATAGTAATGGTTTGAAATATCAGGAATGATCACCCCGATAGTCATCGTCTTTTTCATCTGAAGGGCACGCGCAAGCGCATTGGGCCGATAATCAAGCTCTTTTACGGCCTGTCTGACTTTCTCAGCTGTTTCAGCGTTTACCTTGTGATTGCCCGGGTTCAGGACCCGTGACACGGTGGCAATGGAAACATTTGCCAGCCTGGCAACATCGTGAATTTTTGACACACGCTTCTCCTTTCTGAAATACACTGTAAACGTTTACCATACTGTAGATAATATTCATAACTCTGTCAACAGATCTGGTTATATAATGTAAATACAAATAGTTAATATTTTTTGGTGATTCTTTTCTGAGAAAATATCGTTTTACGAACGAAGAAAATAATGGCAGGCTACTTGACGATGCCACAATGTGTCATAAATTATCGTTAAAGGGCGGAGGACAAGGTTGCATAGATCCTTTTGACGAAGTTCTTTAGTTCTTTTAGGATGGAATTTAAAAAAAATCTTGAAATTGGCAGTACAGTATATTAGAGAGAGCAGTTTTGATCACGTTAGAGGCATCTGCTTTGAGTCTCTCATCACATTAAATAAAGGGTCATAAACTTCACAGTTTTGGGCTGAATATATTTTCGGAAGTTATCTAAGGATAATTTGTCAAACAGCTATGAGAATGTCGTTTCAGACCATGACATCGACTCAGATTTTGAGTATAATTTCGACCTAAATCCATTCACGTACCTGCTCCAGGGTATCCACTTTCTTATTGCGCAGCCATACGGATATTTTGTACGTCTGTCAAAGAAAATCTCTGGCAGGTTGCACAGAATTCAACAGGAAGAGGCGTTTAGACGAACCTTTAAAGGGCCTGCCTGTATGATGCGGAAGTGACATCAGCACGGGATAAGACCTTCTTTAGACGTTTATGTTGCGTTGAAGATGGCTGCTACTGTGTAAATAAACACCCAAAGTTGACCTTCCCCAGGTCGATGGAATTGAAAACCAGAAGCTCTTGGCTGATGGTGTAGATCCGGCTGTTTTGCGTGGATGACTGGTCCTGAAGGGAGGCTTTCATTGGAGCAAAATGACTGCTCGTTTGAAAAACGTGAAAAAAGGAGTGACGGGTATAAGGAGTCATACCTATAATAAAATCCTATCAGTGGAATTTGA
>JASJGU010000074.1:0-14143 GCA_033791385.1 Desulfuromusa sp. | reverse complement strand
AACGACCGTTCCGATCGCCACACCACACTATTTCCGATGCCGGACTGATTGGTGGCGGCAGTTATCCCCGCCCAGGAGAAGTTTCGTTAGCCCATCGAGGAATTTTATTTTTAGATGAATTTCCTGAGTTCAAAAAAAATCTTCTAGAAATGCTCCGTCAGCCCCTTGAGGATGGCCAGGTCAGCATCAGCAGGGCGGCCTTAAGCTTGACTTATCCAGCGAATTTCATGCTGGTTGCCGCCATGAATCCCTGTCCTTGTGGCTTTCTCGGTGATCCCCACCATGACTGCACCTGTACACCCCCGATGCTGCAACGCTATCGCAATCGTCTCTCCGGTCCGCTCCTTGATCGAATCGATTTACATGTCGAAGTTCCTAGGGTCCCACATAAAGATCTGACCAACCAGAGCCCTGCTGAAAACAGTGCCGATATCCGCGAGCGGGTTAATCGAGCACGAAAGATTCAGCATACGCGTCTTGCCGCCTTTAACTTGCACGCCAACAGTCAGATGCAGACCCGACATATCCGCCGCTTTTGTAAACTTGACGCAAAAGGGGATGCCCTTCTGGAGCGAGTGACCGATAAGCTTGGTCTCTCGGCACGCAGTTTCACCCGGATCCTTAAACTGGCAAGAACCATCGCCGATCTGGCCGGAGTTGAACAGATTGAGGTTCTCCATTTAAGTGAAGCAATCCAGTATCGGGGACAAGATCGGAAGTTGGGGTAGGCTGAAAGGCTCTCAAGTCATTTCAGATTAACAGGAAATCATCATGCTCGATTTACACCACATCTATCAAAGACTTCTGAGTCATTATGGCGCGCGTGACTGGTGGCCTGCAGAAACCCCTTTTGAAGTGGTGGTCGGAGCAATTCTGACCCAGAATACCAACTGGAAAAATGTTGAAAAGGCGATTGTCAATCTGCGCCAGGCGGATGTTCTAACACTTGGGGCAATCCTGAATCTGGAACGGGAAAAGTTGGAGCAACTGATCCGCCCATCTGCTTCTTCCGCCAGAAAGCTGAGCGATTACAGCTTTTTTGTCGCTATCTGAAAAAAAATCATCACGGAAATCTTGAGCATTTATTCGATCAGGAGTTGCCCGTGGTACGGGATGAATTATTGTGCTTGAAAGGGATCGGGCCGGAAACTGCCGATTCGATACTTCTCTATGCCGGACAACGCCCTTCTTTTGTTATCGATGCCTATACCCATCGCTTGTTCGGCCGTCTCGGTATCCTTTCTGGAAAAGAAAAATACACTGTGGTCAGGGATTTTTTTATGTCCCACTTGCCACAAGATGTTCAGCTATACAATGAGTATCATGCGCTGATTGTCATCCACTGCAAAGATTTTTGTCGCAAGAAGCCACTCTGCCATAATTGTCCCTGTGCGGATATCTGCCTGGAAAAACAACAGAATTGAATCGACCTGTTCCGACTGAACATCTCAGTAAGTGCCAACCTGAACCAAAAAAACGATTAGTGGGAATGCCCCTGGCGACGAAACTATCCCCTTAAGAATTTCAGAAATTGGGTCTGGATCAGCAGTCGGTGGAGATGTCGGTCAAGAAGGGAAAGTACATGAGCAGAGAAGAGACAATATGACCCCGCAAAATAGCAAAGTGAAATATTGATGCATCGAGAACCACAATGTTGCCCTCTTTTTATAAACTGTCATAGGCAAGCGCCTCATCGGCAC
Organism: Desulfuromusa sp.; assembly: GCA_033791385.1. Lineage (GTDB taxonomy): Bacteria > Desulfobacterota > Desulfuromonadia > Desulfuromonadales > Geopsychrobacteraceae > Desulfuromusa. The sequence continues at coordinate 12,443 of JASJGU010000074.1, read as the reverse complement.
GGCTGGCAGCTGCTTCCGCCATCCCACTCAATATCCGGTTGAGGACAAAAACCCAGATGGCGATTTCAACTCCTGAGCATATTCAATTGAAAATGTTGGCGCAGCGTCCCCTGAAAAGATTTCACCACCTCTAGAGCCAGCTTCAAACGCCCCTTTTCAACTCGGTCCAAGGAGCCCGGAGAAATATAATTAGTAACTTCTCGCCCTGCGGCTGCAGAATTAACCTGCCCACGCAGGCGCAGAAAAGTTAACAGATTGAAACTAGCTTCGATATCGCTGGCTTGCTCTTTGCTGAGAATACCCTTTTCTTGCAAAATAGTTAATCTCTCGTGGGTACTTCCACCGAGGACTCCTGCGCGCAATGCCAGAATTTTAATCCCTTCGGTCAAGGCAAAAATGCCCGCCTTTTTAAGATCCAACATACCAAGACGCTTGCCAGATGATTCAACCTTGATCTGACCAAATACTCCCAGGGGCGGGGGGAAACGACAAACATTTTGTGCCATAAGAGCGAGAAAAATGGCGTTTTCTTCTGCGATCTGAACAACATATTCTCTCAACTGCACTTCCAGAGTGCCATCGCCACAGAGCGCACGCATATCAGAGAACATGCTGAAATTAAGAATATTTTCACTGCTGGGTGAACTCACCCAACTTGCAATTACGCTTTTCCAATCCGCCAGACTGCGCCGCCAGAATACATTTTTTGCCATGATACCTCCGGGACATTCTGGAACCCCTATTTCAATCAGTGCGTCAATAAGTATTTGAGAAAATGCCTCAATATCAGCAACGTCTTCGGGGCTGGCATCATCCGCGATAATCATCGCGTTATCCTGATCGGTTTTCAGGGTTTGCTCCCGTCGACCCTCACTGCCAAGAACCAGAAACGCACTTTTCTTCCCCATATCCGTGAAACGGCCCTCCTGTTTCAAAAGACCAATCAACTGCGACGCAATCTGGTCATTGAGCAGTGAGATCATCTTCACCAGATCATGGGTACGAACCCCATTCCGACTGAGAAAAACTACCAGTTGCTCACTTTCGTGGTGGATTTTTTTAAGGTCTTCGATTGACTGCGCATCATCAACCGCTTGCAGTAATCGTTGCGGAGAGCGATTCTGTAAACGGATGATGTCCGATTCATTGATCAGGCCGACCAGTTTGTAATGGGCATCAACAACACCAACCCGATGAATCCGGTTACGGGACATCTGGTAAAGGACTTCAAATAAAGTGTCGTCCTCATGCACAGAGATAACTGGTGTGGTCATCACCGTACTGACCTTGACCACTAATGGATCCAGCCCTCCGGCAATCACCTTGTTACGCAAATCACGATCGGTCAGAATACCAACAGGTTGATTATCTTCATCACATGCAATTAAACTGGATATTCCGTTTTTCCGCATAATTTCAGCGGCGACCATCACGGTATCTTTTATATTGCAGATAATCAGTCGGCGCTGATAATAATCTTTAACCGGCAGAAAAAAGGTTGCTTCCTCTGACATGTGCAACTCCTCTGGAAGGTTTTGATGATAACAAGTGAAATTCTACACTTATGCTTGACCCTGTCAATTATTTCCGGTAAACACCCCCTCCTGAGGCCAAAAAATCTTGCAGGCGCTTGACATATATAAGAAAAACCCTATATATAGAATAAAATAAAAAGGAGCCAATTATATGCTGAAGAATATCGTCCTCGTGATGTCCATTATCTTATTGCTCGGCTGTTCACAAGAACAATCGGACCGACCGATAATTCAGTCGACGCCAACAGCGTCAGAAACAAAAACAACCCAAAGTAATCCTGTAGTCGCTGAGCATCTGCTGGTATTTTTCATCAATCCGGATGGTGGCCCCTGTCGGATGCAGGGAGACATTCTCTCCCAGATGTCCAACGAACTTAAAGGTAAAGTCTTGGTCAGACCAGTCCAAACGACGATTAAAGCAGATATGAATATTTTCTCTGCTTATGGGATTCGTGCGCTGCCAACGATTCTGTTAGCAGACTCCTCGGGGAAAGAGATTAAACGGCTCCCCCCTGGGGTCCATGCTGCAGAGACAATTCGCGAGCTGCTGAAGCAGATTCCGGGATACTAACATGATGACACCTCTTGATCTGAGCGTTGCGACCATGGCAATGACCATCTTTGCTGGAATCGCCAGTGTTGCCTCACCCTGTGTTCTACCGGTTGTTCCAATTATTGTCACGGGAACCGAAACCGATCATAAACATCGCCCGTTATTGATTGTTCTTGGGTTAAGTCTTAGCTTCATGGCAATGGGGCTGATAACCTCCCTGTTTGGCGGAGCAATTGCCGGAGTGATGCCGCTGCTTGAAAAGGGGGCGGGTATTCTCATCCTCGTGTTCGGCCTGCTGATGCTGTTTGATATCAACTTATTCAAGAAACTGACCCTGTTCTCCAACATTCAAAGTGGCAGTCGTGGACGTTGGTCAGGGCTGGTGATGGGTTTAACTTTGGGCCTAGTCTGGATTCCCTGTGTCGGACCGATGCTGGCGGGGGTGTTGACTTTGGTCGCCACTGACGGCAGGCTCTCTACCGGTTTGATTTTATTAGCCTGCTATTCCCTCGGCTTTGCAATCCCCATGCTCCTTCTGGGCTACGCATCCCAATCGGTGCGCCAGAAAATCAAGCAGGTCAATGCTCATCCACTCTTTATCCGACTGATCAGCAGTGGGTTGCTCATTGTCTTTGGTATTTTGATTCTGACCAAAGGAATGATGGGACTTGGTGGGCTATTCTAATGCGGTAAAACTTTTCAAGCAGAAAATCTGCAATTCAAACCGGATCGTTCAAATTAAGAACCGGAATTTCTAAATCAAGCTGGCCATCGCTGGCTACGGCAATATAACTCGGATTGTAACCGCCACCACAGCAGAGTAGCGATTCACCACGGACCCACAACTCAACAACCAACTTTTCTACAAGGGTGGTTTTCCCCGTTCCCGATTGAGCAACAAACGAGACAGCTTTAACCTGTCCAAAAATTTTCATTGCCCAAATCCAAACATCTGGTCCGATTCAACAACTGAACATCGACTTGTTCGCCGCTAGAAAGCACGTTTTGTTCAGCGGACAGGATGGCTATCGCATTGGCTCTGATCATCGTACTGAGGATACCGGTATTCTGATCGCCGGCACTCTCCGCCACTAAACCCTCTGGAGTCATCTCTACTTTTACGCGCAGAAAACGGGTTTTACCGGTTTTGTTGCGGAAAGAACCCCTCACTGTCGCCTTGGTCAATGGCCGTAAAACCTCGCTATGCCCCATCATTTTCAGCAATGCCGGTCTGACCAATTCTTCAAATCCTATCATGCTCGAAACTGGATTCCCCGGCAGAGAAAAAATCGGTTTACTCCCCTTAAGGCCAAAAGCTGTCGGCCCACCCGGCTTGATCGCAACCTTCCAGAAAAGTCGCTGGACTCCAGCGTTTTCTAGGATTTCACGCACCAGATCCCGATCACCAGTCGAAACGCCAGCGGAAGTTAGCAACACATCGGCTTTAAACCCCAAGGTAATCATTTCGGTAAGACTTTCGCTGTTGTCTCGGGCAATCCCTAGCAACATTGGAATCGCACCGATTTCCCTGACGGCAGCTGCGAGAGACCAGGAATTACTGTCGATAATCTGCCCCGCTGAGGGTATTTCTCCTGGAGCAACCAGTTCATCGCCTGTCGACAAAATCGCTACCTGGGGCCGACGAACAACCGCCCCTTGCAGTTGAGAAAAAGAAGCCAATAGATTGATTTCGGCCGGGCGGAGAACCGTTCCCAGCGGAAGAATAGCTTCACCTGCAGCGATATCACTGCCACGAAAACGGATATAGTCACCAACCCCTACTGCACGGTTGATGGTTATGATATTCCCCTCGGGTTCGGTATCTTCAATCGGCACGATGGCATCACAACCAACAGGAATCGGCGCCCCGGTCATAATTCTCACTGCAGTTCCGGGGTGGACAAAAACTCCATCGGCTACCGCTCCAGCAGGGAGATAACCTTCAACCTGCAACCGAGCAAACGGCTGGCAGTCAACAGCTCTGACCGCAAAACCATCCATCTCCGAATTGTCCCAACGAGGCAGATCCCAAGGGGCTCGGAGTTCCTCGGCCAGGACCCGTCCAATCAAATGGACAAGTTCAACTGTCTCAGCTTCCAGTAGAGATACGTTTTCCAGAATGATATTTCTTGCAGATTCAAAACTCTCGGCCATAAGTATCTTCTTTATTTACAAATTTCATTTTTGCTGACCGCTTCTGCCTTAATCCGATCCAACAATAAGGCCAGCGCTGGTTTGACATTTTCACGAATATCGCCCGCGACAATGAGGAACAGAAGATCATCACCCGGCTGCATCACCCCTGAGTGAGTTTCTACCACAACCTTAAAAATCCCCTCCATTCGCTCAATCTCGTCACGAATTTGCTCAACTTTAACTGGGTCCGCTGTCACTTCAATCCGGCTGATTGGAGAATGATCACCACGTGACCAACCCCGCACCGTGCCATTGTGAATCAAAACCATACCGACATTTTCGGCAAACGCTGGATCCTGTTTCATTGCTGCGATTGTTTTGGAGATATCCATTTTATTCCCTTTTTTTGGGAAGGCAGGCAATTTAGCTGATAGCTATCAGGGATTAAATCCCTAAATACCTACAGTCAAAAGACTGTCACTCCGACCTATCCACCAATTTGCGCCATAGAAAATGGAGAATATCCAGCCGCAGGGGAATTCAGTGCATGACGCGCAGGTTTATCGCTGATCAATCGGCGTAATTCGCTGGCCACAGTATCCATGTTTCCCGGAATCAGAAACGGTTTTAAATCGAAACCACGGTCGGAGAAAAGACAGGTTCTAACCGCCCCCGAAGCAGTGATACGGATTCGGTTACAATCCTGACAAAAGTGTCCAGACAAGGGAGCAATCACCCCGATTCGCCCTTGTGCCCCGTCAATTGCGAATTCCTCCGCCGGGCCTGCCAAAGTACCCCGATAAACGGGATGGAGGGAGTAATGTTCGTTCAAGCGCTGTAAAACTTCGGGACTGGAAACAACCAGCGAACGCCAGTTTTTATCTTTCAGCGTCGGCATATATTCGATAAATCGCACCGTGCAATCGTGCTCCTGCGTCAATCTGGCAAAGTCGAGGATTTCATTATCATTGTGGCCGCGCATCACCACCATATTAATTTTGTAAGGAATTCCGACTTTATCGGCAGCAGAAATCCCAGCTAGCACTTTGGCAAGCAGATCCCGGCGGGTCAATTGGGTAAATATGGCAGGATGCAGTGAATCAAGGCTGATATTAAGACGCTGCACCCCCGCGTCTTTCAGCGCTTGCGCCATCTCAGGCAGAAGCACCCCGTTGGTTGTCAGCACCAGCTGCTTCAACCCTGAAACATTCGCCAGCTGTTGCAGAAATGAAATGATCCCGGTTCTGACCAAGGGCTCTCCACCAGTCACACGGATTTTTTCAATTCCAAGGGAAACAGCCGCCTTGGCAATCAGTAAAAATTGCTCGTAGCTCAATATTTCAGCATGTCCCAGCTTATCGATCCCGTCAGCCGGCATACAATAAACACAGCGCATATTGCAACGGTCAGTCACAGACAACCGCAAATAGTTTATTTTTCGACCAAAATTATCAATTAAACGCATGAATTTTCGATCTCCACGGCTGGGTTTTAGTAACACAAAAATCTTAGCATATATCTTGTTGTTGAAAAGTATAAATCTGTTATAATTTGACTGCTGTACAAAAACCTTGAGGGGGGCGCTACTGATCTTCCGCATACCTTGTCAATCAGTAGATTCCCTTCATTCATGATTGCTGCCAAAATCAATTATACAAGGAGGTTAAGTTATGCAGAAGCTGATTCGCATCGAGCCGTCGAAGTGTATTGGTTGCAAAACCTGTGAGCTGTCTTGTTCTTTCAAGCACACAGGGGAATTTGCTCCCAGTCGTTCACGTATCTACAACGAAGTTTTTCTCGATGAAGCCAAATTCATTACCGTCACCTGTATGCAGTGTGATGATCCCTGGTGTGTCAAAGCCTGCCCTAAATCGGCTATCATCAAAGATATGCCTTCCGGTGTAGTGATTGTTGATAAAGATCGCTGTGTCGGTTGCCGCACCTGTGTCAGCGCCTGCCCTTTCGGGATGATCAAGTATGTACCATCCCTCGGCAAAGTTGATAAATGCGATCTCTGTGGTGGAGACACTCCAGAATGTGTCGCTTTCTGTCCGACCCAGTGTCTGACTCTGGAAGAAGAGGACACACCGTTGCGGCAAAAAGTGCTGCGTTTCGTTAATGCAATGAAAGACGGGCAGATGGAGGCTTGATATGAGTAGATTCGATCTAAAAGGGTGGAACGGAAAGCTGTTACGTGTCGATCTGACCGCCGGAACCTGCACCGATGAAGTTCTCAATGAACAATGGGCAAAAGAGTACCTTGGTGGCCGCGGGTTAGGAACGAAATATTTTGTTGAAGAAGTTGCTGCCGATGTTGATCCATTTTCAGCTGAAAACAAACTGATCTTGGCGACCGGGCCACTGACTGGCACCTACGGTGCTGCAAATGGCCGTTACATGGTCATCACCAAGTCACCACAGACTGGCACAATCGCGAGTTCCAATTCTGGGGGTTACTTTCCCAGTGAACTTCGCTACGCCGGTTACGATATGATTATATTCGAAGGCAAGGCTGAATATCCCTCTTATCTGCAAATTCACAATGATAAAGCTCAGCTGGTGGGTGCGGTTCATCTTTGGGGTAAGTCAACCAAAGAGACCGAAGATCTAATTCTTGCCGAATTCCACGGTGATGCCAAGATTGCCAGCATCGGCCCTGCTGGCGAAAATCTGGTCAGTTTTGCCGCAATTATCAATGATAAGCATCGTGCTGCCGGACGAACCGGAATTGGCGCCGTTATGGGAAGTAAAAACCTCAAAGCGATAGCAGTACGTGGTACCGGTGGAGTCAAGATTGCCGATCCAGCTGCATACCGCGAAGCAGCACTTGAAGCCTACGGCATGCTGAAGCAGAATCCTGTCTCTGGTGAAGGGCTCCCCGCTCTTGGCACCCCGGTTCTGGTCAATGTGATTAACCAGCTCGGCGCTTTACCAACCCGGAACTTTCAGAAGGATACCTTTGATGGAGCCGAGGCAATTTCAGGTGAGGCGCTAGCTTCAACCTATCTGAAGCGAAACAAAGGGTGCATGGGCTGTATTATTGGCTGTGGTCGTGTAACCAGCCTGGCTGGTGCCCGGTTCAGCGGCAATGGCGAGGGGCCCGAATATGAAACCCTATTCGCTTTAGGATCCGCTTGCGGTGTCGATGATCTGGCTGCCATTACCAAGGCTAATTACATCTGCAACGAATACGGCATGGATACCATCAGCGCAGGAGCAACAGTAGCTTGCGCTATGGAACTAGCTGAAAAAGGGTTAGTCAGCGAAGAAGAAGTTGGAATGACTCTCGGTTTTGGTGACGCTGATGCGATGGTTAAGCTGGTTGAGATGACAGCAAAACGCGAAGGATTTGGTGAAAAACTTGCGATGGGCTCCTACCGCCTGGCCGAAAGTTATGGTGTTCCAGAGCTGTCGATGTCAGTGAAAAAACTGGAATTTCCCGCCTATGACGCTCGTGGCATCCAGGGAATAGGCTTGAATTATGCCACCAGTAATCGTGGTGCCTGCCATGTTCGTGGTTACATGATTTCACCGGAAGTACTCGGTCTACCAGAAAAACTTGATCCTCAGGCAACCGAAGGTAAAGCTGTCTGGACCAAGATTTTCCAGGACTTTACCGCGGCAGTTGATTCTTCCGGTGTTTGCTTATTTACGACTTTTGCCATTGGCGCACCACAGTTTGCCAATTTCTGTACCGCCGCCACTGGAGCTGAGTTCACCGCAGAGACCATGATGGAAATTGGTGAGCGGGTCTATAACATGGAGCGGGTCTTTAATCTGAAAGCAGGGGTTGATGCTTCCCAGGATACGCTGCCAAAACGGCTGCTGGAAGAGCCCATTTCTGATGGTCCACTCAAGGGTGAAGTCAGTAAGCTGGGTCAGATGCTACCCGAATATTATCAGGAACGGGGTTGGAGCGAAGGAGGAATTCCGACTGATGAGAGGCTCCAGACTCTTGGGCTGGCTTAGTTATTTAAACTTGGAACCTTTCGCTGCGCACTCTGAGCGGTTTTACATGAAAGCCACCATCTAGCAAAAGTGGGACGGTCCCCGCACGGGGGCTATCCCAGGATTTTGCGATGCGAATCACAGCAGTTTTTCGTGAATCGTAAACTTCGAGACAGCCCCCGATGGGTCTGGGGACAGTCCCGAGGTCACTAACGGTTGTGCTGAGTAGTTTAACGTGGAGCACAGTCTTTTCAAACGCATCAATTCTCAGGGATTATTGCTATGTCCGAACACTATGATTTTGTTATTATTGGCAACAGTGCCGCTGGATTGCAGGCTGTCCGCACATTGCGCAAGCATGACCAAGAGTCAACGATTGCCATAGTTGATCGTGAGGATCGCCCGGCCTATTCACGGGTTTTGACTCCCTATTATATAGGCGGACATATTCTCCGTGAGGGGCTTGATATTGTTGATCACTCCTTCTATCAAGAATGGGGGATCAACCCTGTTTTTGGTCAATCAGTGGTCTCAATTGATCCGGAGCAACATTCTCTGGAACTGGCCGATGGTCGTAAAATTGGCTTTAAGAAACTCCTCCTGGCAACCGGTGCTGAAGCACGAAACCTCCCCATGGCCACACAGCGTGCCTGCGTTCTTCGCCACATGGCCGACGCAGAAAAATTGATTGATCTGTTTCAGGGGATAAAGAGTGTTACCGCTATTGGAGCCGGGCTGGTCAGTCTGCCCCTCCTTTCACATGCATCAGAGCAAGCTGAAAAACATCTGGTAGTTGGTTCCAACCGGATCTTCAGCCGAGTTGTAGACCCCGAGACCTCAGCAATTCTGGAAGATCAGTTAAAAACAAAAGGTCTGAATATTCATAAACAAAACGATATTAGCGAGATGATTGAAGAGGAACAACTACAACTGAAATTGGACAGTGGTAAACAGTTGAGCAGCGATCTACTGATCATCGGTAAGGGGGTCACCCCGAATATCCATTTGGCAACGGCTGCCGGGCTGGATGTTGCTGATGGAATTCTGATCAACAACAGCTGCCGTAGTAACCATCCTGATGTTTATGCTGCTGGAGATGCTGCTGAAGGGTTGGACTTTATCACCGGCGAAGCAACAATCCAGGGAAACTGGATGACCGCAGTAGAGCAGGGAGAAAATGCCGCACTGAACATGCTGGGGATTGAATGCCGCTATCAGGGCAGTCTGAAAAACAACATCACCGAAATTTTTGGAATAGGGGTTGCTGCTATCGGCTATTGTCAGGATGATGTTGCCGAGATTGTCAGCAGTTGGAATGCATTGACAGGACGCTTCCGCAGGGTATTTCTTGACGATCAACAGCGCGTGGTTGGAGCGAATTTGATCGGTGAAACTAACGATGCTGGCCTCTATTATCAATTGATCACCACCCGAAGTGTTTTCCCCGGCAAAAAAATGCTAACCGGCACCGCTAATTATGCCCAGGTGCAACTGCGCCTCGATTCCTGAGACAACAATGATGATCAAGATTCAGTTTTATAGTCTGCTGCGAATGTTATTAAAACAGGAAAAGCTTGAGCTACCCGCCTGCAAAAATGAAAACGTCGAGCAGCTCCTGCAGCGCCTCCAACAGCAAATAGCAACTCCATTTTTACACAAATTACTGGATGAAAAAGGGGAGCCGATTCCTGGAACCATCATCATGGTTAACCGGCGCAATATCCATCATCTCGAAAAATTGGAAACCCCGATTCATGATGGAGATGTGGTCGCCTTATTCCCTCCCGGTGCCGGCGGTTAAGTGTCGTCAGCAGAACGCTATAACCGGCAGATCCTCCACTGGGGCCAGGAACGGCAACAACAGCTTGAGGCAGCAACCGTTCTGGTTGCCGGAGTTGGCGGCTTAGGGGCAATGGTTAGTCAGTTACTCACCCGAGCTGGAATTGGTAAACTCTATCTGGTTGATGATGGCCTGATTTACTGGCCCGATCTCAATCGTCAATCCCTCTACAATGAAGCCGACATTGGTCAGCCCAAGCTTAAGATTGCCAAACAGCGGCTGCAACAGATCAACAGCAGCGTCAAAATTGAGCTGCTGCCGAATCGCATCGATCACTCCTGCCACCTGCCAGCCGACGTGTCAATCATTGCTGACTGCCTTGATAATTATCCCAGCCGCTTCAATCTGGAAACTGGCTTAGCTGCGGGATCATTTTTAATCCATGGTGGTATCGAAGGGGATCAGGGGCAAGTTCTAACGCTGCAAAAGGGTCAATCTCAATCGTTGGCTGAAATTTTTACCGGTGCCCGGCAACCATTAGGGGATATTCCCGTCACCGGTGCGGGGGTGACAATTATTGCTGGGTTCATGGCCAACGAACTGTTCAATACGATTTTTGCTCAACCTCAACTGCTCAACCGGTTCCTGATCATTGGCCTTAGCGATCTGCACTTGACCTTTCTTGAGGTCTGACCACTTCTTAATGTGCTCCTGATAATAATTTTTCAAAATTTGACCTTCGCTCTCACCTGTGTAATGCTGTCTACTTCAAGGCGCCACCCCGCCAGGGTGTTCCGTCCTTGTCCCGCAAGGGGATCGTTAAGATCATCACCCCGTGTGATGCCTCGCAGATCTCCCTTTCTTTCAGAGTTGCGCTTGGTTTTGTTCATGCCTGCAAACCGGGTCGCGGGTCGCTCTGTCTATTTTTATAAAAAAAATATGCTGTTTTTTCAGGACGCTGCTGTTTGCGGATGATCTTCTTTTTGCTCTACAGACATTCATATACTGTGGCTCCTGTTGTTGTTTTTTGCAATTTCATACTGCTTATTTAACCGCTGAACTCGCAAATAAATTTCTGCTAAACCGTCAATCTATAAGGAGAAATAATGGCAGAAGAGATAAAGATAAAAGTTAAAAACCTGTATAAAATTTTCGGCCCACATCCAAAAAAAGCAATGCAATTACTTGAACAGGGGCTGGATAAAGATGAAATTTTCAAAAAAACCGAGACCACTGTCGGAGTTCAAAATGCCAGCTTCGACATCTATACTGGTGAAATCTTTGTCATCATGGGACTTTCTGGTTCCGGCAAATCAACCATGGTGCGGATGCTCAATCGGTTGATCGAACCAACTTCTGGACAGGTTCTTATTGATGATGAAGATATCATCAGCATGAGCAACGATCAGTTAGTCAAAATGCGCCGTAAGAAGATGAGTATGGTCTTTCAGTCCTTTGCTCTGATGCCACACATGAATGTATTGCAGAATGCTGCTTTCGGCTTGGAGATGGATGGTATCGACAAACCGACCCGCGAAGCACGCGCCCTGCAGGCTCTGGAGCAGGTTGGTCTGGAAGCCAGAGCAGAGAGCATGCCGGACGAATTGTCCGGTGGCATGCAACAAAGGGTCGGATTGGCTCGAGGACTGGCGGTTGATCCAGATATCCTGTTGATGGATGAAGCCTTCTCTGCCCTTGACCCGCTGATCCGCACCGAAATGCAGGATGAGCTGCTGAAGTTGCAAGCCAAGGCGAAACGAACCATCGTCTTTATCTCCCACGATCTCGATGAGGCAATGCGCATCGGCGACCGGATCGCCATCATGGAAGGGGGCAGTGTGGTGCAGGTCGGTACGCCAGAAGAGATTCTGCAAAATCCGGCCGACGATTATGTACGCGCCTTTTTCCGTGGAGTCGATCCAACCAATATTCTCACTGCGGGTGATATTGCTGTCGATAGCCAGGTGACAATCCCCATTACCGACGGGAAAAATCCCCGAGCGGGATTGCAGCGACTGATCAAAAATGATCGCGACTACGCTTACGTGGTCGACTTGAACCGCGTGTTTAAGGGTATTGTTTCGACCGACTCCCTGCGCGAGATGCTTGATCGTGACGATCAGCCGAACTTGATACCCAATGCCTATTTACAGGGGGTCAAGTCGGCAAATACCAGTGATTCATTGCAGGACATTCTGCCGGATGTTGCCAGCAACCCTTGGCCTCTACCGATCCTGAGCGATAAAAATGAATACCTTGGAGCTATCTCCAAAAACCTGTTTTTACGCACCCTGTATCGTGGGGAACTGGATGAGCAGCCTGAAACTGAACAATTAGAAGATGGAATGGTGTAAACAATGCGATTATTCAATTTTGAAGATCAGTTAATTCCGCTGGATGAATGGATCCAGGTCTTTGTTGATTGGCTGGTGCTAAATTACCGTGAATTTTTCCAGATCATCAAGGTGCCGGTCGAAATCAGCCTCGAAGG
>JASJGU010000073.1:0-4395 GCA_033791385.1 Desulfuromusa sp. | reverse complement strand
CGGATGACAGCTTCATCATCAATGACCAGAATCTTTTTACCCTTGGGCTCATCCATTCTTGCTGCGCTACCCTTCTCTGCTCACCATCTCCGAATTAATTGGCGTGCTGGCAGGAAATTCTTGATTTAATATCTGCAAATCACGGGGGAATGTGAAACGCTGATATGTTATCCGTATAACATTATCACACAAATGATAGTTTTAGCAGGCATTTCAGTCAAGAACTAAGTTCATGAAACAGTGGCTCAAGGATTTTTGTGAACATAATTAAAGACAGAAAGGCGTTAAATACTTTAATGCTCAGCTAGTTGTTGTGATTATTGAAGTTCATGCCTACGAAGAAGACAGAAATGGTAATATTTTTGGGTTGTTACCATTCGATTCATGGGATTGAATTATATTCGTAAACCTGTATGTATATTGTTTTTATACAGGTCGTTTGATATGTAAACAAAATAACGATTCGTTCTGTTTATGGTCAGCCATCCCCTTTAAGTTTCATGTTCTTCTTTCCCTACAGAAACCCGTAAATCCGCATTACAAAGAGATTTTTGTTTGTTTTGACATTGTGGCTACTAGATTACCGACTGCCATTGTTGCACGAAAAGCTGCTGCCCTTGGTGAAACCTGGGGGTACGTTTCAGGCCCTGACAGTCACGAGTTAAAGCGAAGGTTGTGGTTTGAATGATAAATAGTATGCGGCGCACATTTTTTTTGTTCAATGCGATATGGAGGATAAATAACTATACAATTCAGCAGGTTGTCTGGTCTTAATCTCATGTAGGTGGTGACTGGTTTGATTTTGCCTGTATGTCGATTGTATACAGTTTGCCGCTGACCGTCTCAGCTACTTCGCTTCTTCAGGGAGGAATCCCTTGCAATTACAGTGATATAGGAACTTTTTGCCGGAAGTTATTGGATTTGGCACAAATACTGCTATTTATGGAAGTGAAGGTAAAAAACGTTTAGTATTGGAGGTCGTCATGAAAACTATCATTCGGAATACATTGGTTGCCCTGTCCTGTTTCTCTTCTTCTGCTTTTGCGGCTGCTGAGACCAGTGCTGAAGGAGGCAGTTTCCTGCTGACCTTGTTTGTTGGGTTCTTCGCTTTGATCATTGTTTTCCAACTGGTTCCTGCAACCATCCTGTTTTTCGGCATGCTCAAGGGCTTGTTTGCCCGTGATCACAAAGCTGAGAAACATCTGAACTAAGTAGTGTGGCTAGACCGGAATTTATGGACGGAAAGGGTGACGCCATGCAAGGACTGCTCATTGCCAACGAGGATCGTGAATCACGAGAAGGTTTAGCGAAACTTTTCAGCGCTGATGATGTGCAGGTTGAAACAACCGATTCAGTTGTGAACGGATTGGAAGGAATTCTCAATAAGACGATTCAGGTTGTTGTTCTGGGCGGAGACTTCGACGAAGCACACGTTGCGAAGCTGGTTCCTTTGTTGAAGAAGTGCAACCGGTACTTGTCGATCATTCTGATTTCAGATGAAATTTCGATCGACCTGCTGCGTCGCATCCGCAAAGAAGGAATCTTCTACCATGCATTGAAACCGGCCGGAGACGAGGGTCGGGAGGAGATAAGGCAAGCGGTTCTTTGCGCCTTCAGAAATTTTGAGGCGCGCAGAAACGAACCCAAAGTCACTCAGTCCAAGGAGGTTTGTATGCAACGAATTAAGACAATGCTAACATCCCTGTCACTTGTATTGATGGTAGTCGGGCCAGCGATGGCGGCTGAGACTGCAAAAACCTACAGCAGCGGAATATTGGTGCTGGCGTTTGTCGGCGTCTGTGCCCTGTTGGTGGTTGCCCAGTTGTTTCCTGCAATCCGGTCTCTTTTTAAAGTGACTAAAGATGCCGCCCAAAAAAGTTCCAAGTACAGCGCAACTGTTTCTGCCAAGAAACAATAACTTTTTAACTGTGAAAAGGAGAGGTCAATGATCGAGTTTTTAACAACCATAGGGAGTGTAGAAGAGATTTACACCGTTGTAGATTAATACACCTATATCAAAGGGCTTGAGTATCTGATCTGTATCGGATTCTTCTGTACCTTCCCAATGTTTTATAAATACATCCACGGTGGGGACAAATCGTAATAGTTCTGCGATACGGGTTCGCAGGACGTAGTTTTTCATTTATGGGCTGCCTGAAAAATTAATTGGTGGCCTGGATTTTGACAAGGAGATGTGAGTGCTATGTTTGATGCCTCAAATTGGCACATGAAGGGTTTGTTGTTGCTGTTAATGACGGTTTTTCTGTCCATGAGTGTTTATGCCATGGACGCGCCAGACAGTGTAACCATTGATGCTATCGCCAAGTATTACGAGCCAGTTGAGTTTGATCACGCCATGCATACCGATCTGGCTGAAGATTGCTCTGTTTGCCACCACCACAGTACCGGAACTGGAACGACTGATCTGTACTGTTCCAAATGTCACAGTCAGTATGAAGAGTTGGTCAAAGTGTCCTGTCAGGATTGCCATGCTGCAGATTCTTTTTCGGCAGAAGCAATTAATCGTCAGGGCCAGAAAGACCTTTTTCACAGCGATATGATCGGGTTGAAAGGTGCTTACCATCAGAATTGTCTTGGCTGCCACCAAGAGATGGATGGGCCGGTCGGTTGTGAGGATTGTCACGCCAAGACCGATGAAGGTGAAAAACTCTTCAATTCAGGGAAATATGCTCCGGAGCCGACTGCACACGCTGAATCCGGGCATTGATTGAATTCTGAAACGGTTTTTTGAGCAATTTTAGCTAGGAGATATCGTCATGAGTAAAGTTAGTCGTAGAAAATTTCTTGCTGGTAGTTTGGCCGGAGGTGCAGCAGTAATGATCGCGCCCGCCAAAAATGCCCTGGCAAGTGGAGACTTTAGTGGATTCCCTGATGGAATGGGCGTACTGGTTGATATGACCCGCTGTGTTGGTTGCCGGAGCTGTGAAGCTGCCTGTAACAAAGAGCAGGGCTTGCCAGTCCCTGAGCAGTCATTTGATGATTACTCGGTTTTTGATCAGACCTTCCATCACGGCACTCAGAAGCGGCGGACAACCGAAGGCGCTTACACGGTTGTTAACCGTTATGAGACCGCAGGTAGTGATAAACCGACCTACCGTAAAATTCAGTGCATGCATTGCAATGAACCATCATGCCTGACCTCCTGTTTCGTTAAGGCCTATACCAAAACCAACGAAGGTGCGGTTATTTACGATGAACACGTCTGCGTCGGTTGTCGGACCTGCATGGTTGCGTGTCCGCATCAAATTCCCGCATACAGCTACTCCAGAGTCATCGATCCGGTGGTTAAAAAGTGCATCTTCTGCTACGAGACTCGTGTCAGCAAAGGTCAGCCACCAGCCGGTGTTGATATCTGTCCGGCTCAAGTGATGACTTTCGGTAAGCGCAAAGATCTGTTGCGGATCGCCCGCGCTCGGATCAAGCGGAGTCCAGACAAGTATCAAGCAGATATATTTGGTGAGCATACCGTGGGCGGTAGCGCTTGGATGTACCTCTCTGGTGTTCCTTTCGAAGAACTTGGTTTTGATACCGCTTTGCCGAATGAGACGATTATCAACAATGTTAAAGGTTTCCTCGGGATGGTGCCGATGGTTCTGGCTATCTGGCCGGCACTGTTTACTGGAATGCACCTGCTGGCGACCAAGAATAAAGACCATGGTCACGAAGACAGCCACGCCGAGGAGGGAGAAGAGTAATGGAAAAGTTAGCTACGCATGGAATTAAGCCCGCTGATGGGGCAGAGAAGCCATCTGGAGAAAAGTTTAGCCTGATGGAAAAACTGTTCCTCGGACTGAGCCTCGAACAGTACGTAAGTCAGGTGTTGCGGAACAAGTTTAACTGGCTTTTGGCCGCCATTATTGGTGTTGGCGTTCCTCTTATCATTTACCGCTTCATCTTTGGTCTTGGTGCCGTGACTCACGCTTCCAACGATTATCCCTGGGGCTTGTTTCTCGGATTCGGTCTGTTCTGTATGGTTCCGCTATCCGCTTCCGGTTTTATGCTGGGAACGACTTGTGAACTGTTCGGACGGCATGATTTCGAGCCGATTGAGCGGCTGGCTCTGCTCAATGGTCTGCTCGGTTACTTCTTTGCTGTTGTCTACCTGCTGGTTGACCTTGGTCAACCGTGGCGTCTGGCCTATCCGATGGTTTATGCCTGGGGTCCGGCAGCTGTCCTGTTCTTGGTCGGCTGGCACGTTGCCACTTATCTATCGGTTCAGGTCGCCGAGGTTTCGGTTGCCTTTTTCGAGTGGATTGGCTGGCCCCATGCGAAAAAATTCATCCGCAAGGGCGTCGTCGGACTGGCCGTTTACGGTAATATTATTTAGACCCAGCACCACGGAGCTCAGGGGGGTTTGTTTACGTATGCCCCCGG